>JAAYIG010000172.1 GCA_012523595.1 Fibrobacter sp. | reverse complement strand
GGCCTGAGGATTCATCGCTACGGCCTGCTCGTAGGTCAAAATCGCAGCGCTCTTGTTTCCACTCTTTGCCTGAGCTTCAGCAAGGTCAGTAAGGAGTGACACATCTTTAGGATCACTCTGGCTGGCCTTCTCATACATGGCAACCGCCTTTGCGTGATTACCCTGCTTGCTGTAGATTTCAGCCAGCTTTTTGTACATCTTCCCATCGGCTTCTCCGGCTGCTATAGCACCGTTAAGCACGCTGACGATTTCAGCTTCGTTCCCGGCCGCCAGGGCAAGTTCTGCATATTTCTTGTAAATACCCTTCGCAGAAGAATCTGCTTTGACAATGGCACGATAAGCGGCAAGAGCGCCTGCGTTGTCTTTTCTCTCGTAAAGATTGTCGGCAAGAACTTTCTGTGCCTCGACATCTCCGGGCTTGAGAGCCGTGTATTTCTTAAGATAGGTCAGCACCTCTTCCTTTGTGCCTGCCTTGCCGGCGATCTCATAAAGCTTCTTCATTACCTCAGCATCCTGGGGAGTCTTTACCGACAATTCCTTGTAGAGCTGAAAAGCCTTCTGGTCGTCTTTTGTCTGGCTGCAGGCTTCGGCGTACATCTTCAGATGTGAAGGAGCGGAGGCATCTGCACCGCTTACCATCGAAAGATATTTCACTGCCTCAGTGTAGTTCTTCGCTTTGAAAGCTTCCTGACCTACAATTTTGGCAAGCTCATTATCTTTGTTATTTTCGAGGAATTTTTTAAAGTTCTTTATGGCAGATTCGGTCTTTTTCTGCTG
The DNA here is from genome assembly GCA_012523595.1 of Fibrobacter sp. Taxonomy (NCBI): domain Bacteria; kingdom Pseudomonadati; phylum Fibrobacterota; class Fibrobacteria; order Fibrobacterales; family Fibrobacteraceae; genus Fibrobacter; species Fibrobacter sp. Next base: position 43,480 of record JAAYIG010000172.1, on the reverse strand, counting down.
CATGTAAAGTTTTCCCAGGGCTTTGTATTCCTTATCCGCTCTGGGGTTTATCGCAATTCCCTGCTCATAAGTCAGAATAGCGGCATCGATGGCACCACTTTGAGCCTGACACTCAGCAAGTGAAATGAGCAAGCCTGCATTTTTGGGATCGAGTTGGGAGGCTTTCTCCAGATTCTGAATGGCTCTGGGAAGATTGCCTGCTTTTTTGTAGCTTTCACCAAGCTGCTCATACATGGCAGCATCTGCTTCTCCTGCTGCAATTGCTTTGTTTAAAGCCTCTGATTTTTCTTCTGGTTTACCGCTTGCATTTACCAGTTCGACATATCGCCTTAAGAAACCTTTTGCAGAAGGATCTGCCTTGAGGGCTCCCTTGTAGGCGGCAAGAGCACCAGGGCGATCCTTTTGTATATAAAGCAGATCTCCCAGTGTCTGAAGCATTTTTGCATCTGAGGGCTTAAGAACTGTGTACTTTTTAAGATGTTCGACAGCTTTGGTTGTGTCATTAGCTTTCTGGGCAATTTCATAGAGCATCTTTACCGGCTCAGGGTCTTTCGGAGACACAGCCATAAGAGCAGTAAAGAGTTCTTCAGCCTTTTTGGTATCACCAGCATTGTAAGCTGACATAGCGTAATCTGAAAGATGATCCGCTTTTCTGGCATCCGCACCAGTGACCATTCCCAGGTACTTGACAGCTTCCTTGTAATTTTTCCGTTGAAACTCCGATTTTCCCACCAATGAAGCAATTCTGGAATCCTGAGATACCCCCAGGAATTTCTTATAGGTAGAGATGGCGTTTTCCTTTTTCCCGGATTTCATATACAGATCACCGAGAGCTTTCATCTCTTTTGTACTGGAGGTGTTCATTGCGATCACCTGTTCATAAGAGATAATCGCATCAGAAACCTTGCCCGCTTTCTCCTGGCAGAAGGCCAGAGCAGCAAGCATTTCAGGATTCTGAGGCTTCAACTGAAGGGCTTTATGATACATCTGGGAGGCCTGTTCGAAGTTTCCCTTTTTCTGGTAGATTTCAGCCAGGGTGGAATAGATCTCCTCATCAGCCTCACCTGCCTTTACAGCAGAATTGAGTACATCTATGACCTCATCTTCCGCACTTTTCTGTCCTTTCACCGGTGCTTTGGGTTTCTGGGCCAGAATCAGGTCAGCATATTTTTTGTAAAACCCTTTGATGGCCGGGTCATGTTTCAGGGCAGCACGATATGCAGCAAGGGCCCCATCAGAATCCTTTTTGTCATAAAGCATGTTACCCAGATCACGCTGAGCTTTTGCATCCTGAGGTTTAAGCCGTACATACTTTGTAAGATGAACAACTGCATCATCTTTCTTTCCCATCTTCAGAGTGATCTGATACAAGTTGTATGGGATTTCAGGATCTTTTGGCAGAAGCGTGGAAAGCTCTTTATACATTCCAAGAGCCGCTTCATTATCACCTGTGGACTGAAGGTATTTGGCATAACGAAGTCTGGAGACAGTGTCTTTCTTATCAGCGGCGGCAATTGTTTTATCGATCTCTGCCAGTTTATCCGCTTTTCCGGATTTCTCAAAACACAGAGCCAGCTTTTTCAGAATATCCAAATCTGAAGGTTTATCTTTCAGCAATTTTTCGAGAATTTTGATAGCAGCTGAATAGTTCTTCTCCTGAATATGGATATTTGAGAGGGTGATCTGTGGCTGGCGCATCGATCCATCGATACGGAGAGCTGATTCAGCAGCATCGCTGGCCAACTGATAATCTTTCAGTTCCCACGCAGAAAGCATCATGCCCTCAGCGGCACGTGCAGTTTTTTCAAGTGTAAAGCTTTTCTGGAAATGCCTGAGCGCATCCTCGTACTTCTTTGATTTAAGGCTGTATTCTCCCAGAGCCAGATAAACATTAGGATTATTAGGCTGGAGAGAGAGAAGCTTGGAATAAAGTGCCTGGGCTTTATCGGACATTTTCTGTTTATTGTAGAGATCAGCCAGCCTGGCAACAGCTTCAACATTATCAGGTTCTTTGGCGATTACAGCTTCCAGCAGCGGAATGGCTTTTGAGCGTTCGCCTGAACCATCATAGGCTTCAGCCATAAGAAATGTGACACCCTTGACAACTTTGCTGCCGGGATCGGCTTTGGAAATTGCCTGAAGAAGCAGAAGAGCATCCTTATACTCTTTTTTATCCAGCTTCCACCTGGCAACTTTCTCTTTTGCCAGAAGAGCCTTTTTGGCATTTGATGCACCGAACTTCTGCACAGCAGCTTCGTACAGTTTTCCCGTTTCATTCTTGTCCTTTCCCGCTTTTTCGGCACAGAACGCATGGTCGTAAAGATCATCGGTTGTCAAGAGCTTCTGATCGACCTTTTCATACTCCTCGGCAGCCTGTTTGTGCTTTCCTGCCTGAAAATAGAGCCGGGCCAGTTCCAGACCAGCTTCGGGTTTTTCCAGTTTTTTGTCTTTCAGTGCTTCCTTGTAATAGACGATAGCCGAATCGGGCGATTTCTGTGTCGTGAAGATCTGCGCTATTTTGTAGGCGGTTTCTCCATCAGGTTTGGCATGATAAGCAAGTTTCATAAGGGGCAGGGCTTTTTCATAATTCTTTTCTCCGTAGAAAATGCTGCCCAGTTCCCTGTTTGCAACGATATTTGATTTGTCGGTCTCAACAACCTTTTCCAGTGCGGCCTTTGCCTCTTTGGTTTTGTTCTGAGCTATACAGGAGCGCGCGTACTCCCAACTGGCTTCACCAGTGGATTTGAGTTCCATGGCTTTTTTAGCCAGATCAGCAGCACTTGAAGGCTGGCCAATGTTGTTATAGATACGGGCAGCACCCAGGTGTGCCTCATAATTTTTGGCATCGTTTCTAATGGCCACCAGATAACAGGCTAAGGCCTTCTCATCGAGTTTCTGCTCTTCATGTGCCACTCCAAGCTTTGCCCAAACCGAGGCATTCCTGTCTGCAATCGGCAGTTTTTCATCAGCATACTTGATCACCTCAGCATACTTGCCTTCATCAAACAGTTTGTTAAACGTTTCATCAGCATGCAACCCGGCTACCAACAATACCAGGAAAGCAGGAACTGAAAAGAGTGACGCTGATACTCCACCGTTTCTCATCTGTAAGCCTCCGGTTTCAAAGCTATTTGCCTTTTTTTTTAACAATAATCAATATCAAGTCCGGAATTTTTAGAAACACCCGAACAGGTTGTTTTCACTCCAAAACTCAATTTATGAATCTGGAAATTTCAGGACTGAAAGAAATATACATGCTATCTTTATCCTAGGAAAACCTTTTTTAACTAATAAAATAGATTTTAAGCATATAAATCCCTGCCTTAAGACTTTTATAATGGGCTTTTTTTCTTTCCTGATGCCAATTGAACCGCTTAGACAATCTATTCCGGCATGAGTTTTGCATCTTTCTTAAACTCAGGATCCATTCAGCAGAAAGGAGCATTATGCCTACAGAAATGTCCAGAATAATTGATTGTGAAGCTATCAACTGTGTGTACAACAAAGGTAAAAAGTGTCACACACTTGCAATTACAGTAGGTGATGAATTGGAGGCCTCATGTGACACCTTCTTTCCGGCAGAGAACAAGGGAGGTTTTACCGACATAAACGGCGGAGTAGGCGCATGTAAAATATCAAACTGTGAGTATAATGACGCCTTTGAATGCACCGCGTCCGGAATCCACGTTATCACACACGCCAACCATGCCGATTGCGGCACTTATCAGCCTAAAAAGACTTAACCATCCTGCCGGTTGGAAGGTATTACCCAACCGGCAAATCATCCTTTTTACAAGCTCTATCCTTACCTCCCTGATTTATATTTCAGTAAACATTGAAAGCGAAAATATTGCATCATCACTTCCGCAATATTCAAGCACTTCAATTCCCATTTTTTATAACCCATAAAGATTCTGTATGGAGCAGTTTTCAGCTAAAATCATCAAAAATCATCCTGTAAATGATGCTTTTCTGGAAATGGAAATGGCCTGGGAAGCAGCAGAGATTCCCAGTCCGGGTCAATTTCTCACTATTCGGGTTTCTGATATTGCCATACCATTGCTTCGCAGACCCTTCGCAATCTCATCATTTGATCCACTGAAAAGAACCTGCTCGATAATCTATCAGGTACGCGGGTGTGCAACCGAAATCCTGTCCGCAAAAAAAGCTGGTGAAGTTATCGATGTTATTGGCCCAATGGGAAACGGTTTTCCCCCATTTTCCGGCAGCAAAGCACTCCTTATAGCAGGTGGAACAGGCCTGGGACCTATCCTCTTTTTGTCTGCCACACTTAGAAACTCCGCAATAAACACCAGATTTATCTTCGGATGCCGCTCAAAAACTCTTATACCACAATCTGTTTCTTTCACCAGAGAGAATCCGATTATCTGCACAGATGACGGCAGCGAGGGTTTTCATGGCACCACAGCAGACTATTTAAACTCCATTGCCAATGAGATTGACCCGGATTCGGCTGTTTTTTGTTGCGGACCACACCCGATGCTGGCTGCCTGCCATCTTTTCGCGTTAAAAAAGCAGATTCCTTGTTTTGTTTCAGTTGAGCAGATCATGGCCTGTGGTGTAGGAGCATGTATGGGTTGTGCGGTCAAAACCATCGATCCTCCGGGATATAAACGCGCCTGCAAAGAGGGCCCGGTTTTTAACAGCCTGGAACTGGACTGGCAGCTAACATGAGCGATAAATCAATGAATTTCGGCGTAGAAATCGGTAATAAGCGTTTACCCAATCCGGTGGGAGTGGCATCGGGTACTTTCGGATATGGCAGTGAGTATGAGGAGTTAATTGATCTCTCCTGTATAGGTGCAATTTACACAAAAGCAGTCACACTCAATCCGCGCGGAGGCAATGACATTCCCCGGATCGTAGAGACTCCTGCCGGCATCCTCAACTCCATCGGATTGGCCAATGTCGGAGTAGAACGTTTCCTCAGTGAGAAGGTCCCTTTCCTTGAAAAACTTCCATGCGCCCTGGTGACAAACGTTGCCGGATCGACACAGGATGAGTACTGTGAGGTTATTTCGAGGCTGGAAACCTGCGATTCAATCTGGGGATATGAGGTAAACATCTCCTGCCCGAATGTGAAACATGGAGGAATGGCGTTCGGGACTGATCCAGACCAGACCTATAAACTTACCAACAGCCTCAGAAAACTAACCTCAAAACCCCTTATCCTGAAATTATCCCCGAATGTCACAGATATTACAATAATCGCCAGAGCTGCCCAGGATGGCGGGGCTGATGCCGTATCATGCATTAACACACTGGTCGGAATGGTAATAGACACTAAGAGGAAACGTCCGGTCCTTCCCATGAAAACCGGAGGACTCTCCGGGCCGGCCATTCGACCCATAGGAGTAGCAATGACATACAAAGTCAGCCGCGCGGTGACAATTCCGGTCATCGGTATGGGTGGAATTCTCAACGCCGATGATGCGATCCAGTACCTTCTTGCCGGGGCCTCCGCAGTTCAGATAGGCACAGGTAACTTTATCGATCCCAAAATCGCATCAAGAGTTTTTGACGGAATACGGCAGTACGCCTCAGAACACAATCTTGAAAGCATTTCGGATTTCCATTCTTTTCTGGATTGACAATCAGACCCCTTATTCTCCTTGTATCAATCAGCCTCATCGCCTGACTGGGAAATACTGAGACTGAGGTGTTTTACACCCACAAGCGCTTTAAGGCTGGTTGAAAGCCGCTCGACATCTCTGGCTTTCCCTCTGACCGCAATAATTTCGAGGCAGTGGTGATGGTCGAGGTGCACATGCTGAGTAGAAAGGATGGTACCCTGAAAGTCATGCTGGATATCCAGCATCTTAGTAACCAGTTCTCTTTTATGATGATCATAAGTCATGACGATGGCGCCGGCCACAACACCGCCCTCGGTCCACTTTTTCTGTACCAGTTCTTCACGAATCAGGTCACGTATGGCCTCAGACCTGTTATGGTATTTCCGGGATTTGATGTGCTTATCAAAAGCATCGATCAAACTTTTCTCAAGAGAGATTCCAAAGCGGTACAATTCACGCATAAAACCGACCGACTCCTTACTAAACAGGTGTATATAGTAAAATAGCATTTTTTTACAGTTTCTGTTCTGAATTATCTCCTCAGAACTTGAAAGCAGTTGATAACACGGCAATAATCAGAGGATTAATCCGTTTATATATGGTATCAAATGATTCGCGGGTTTGATGTATATTAAACCTGAGCAAGCTAACCCGGATCAAAAGGGCAGATAATCAAGATACAGAGACCAGACTCAAAAAATTCCCTGGACACACCGGGTTATTAATTGTAAAATTTACTGGAAAACTGAACACAACGCTGACAGCCTGCTGAAATCAAGTGGATAACATCAAACCGTCCCCGAATTCTTATATTCATACATTTACCACAATTTTGATATTTTTTATTTATTGTAATCTCAACCATAGAAATCCGGAGGAAAATTGTTAATTCTCGTCCTGGCGATTCTCTTATCTCTCAGTGTCTCTTTTTTCTGTTCCCTGATGGAAGCATGTCTCCTGAGTCTTTCCAATGCAGATATAGCGGAAATCGGCCAGAAGTCCCCTAAAACCGCTGATATCTGGCGAAAGTTCAAGCTCGATATTCAAAAACCCATAGCAGTGATTCTGATCATCAACACACTGGCTCACACCATAGGTGCTGCAGTATCAGGAGCCAAATTCAGCGAGCTTTTTGACTCCAGATGGATCATTCTGTTTTCTCTGTGTTATTCTGTAGCAATGATACAGTACACCGAGATTCTGCCAAAAACCCTTGGTGTGAGGTATAACACCCTGCTTGCCAGGATAAGTGCATTGCCGCTTTTCGTGCTGGTGAAGGTGTTCCATCCTTTTATACTGCTCTCTGAAATGGCGAACCGACCATTTGCCCGGAAAATGCAAAAAGAAAGGCCCGACTCTGCAGCAACTGAGATTTCGCTTCTCGCCAGCGCCGCAGCACTGGAGAACAAGCTCTCCCAGGAACAGGCATCATTAATATCAAGAAGCCTTCAGATGAGTAAATCGACAGCCAGGGATATCATGGTTGAAAAGGATCATGTTGTGTTTCTGGATGAATCCATGAGCCTGACAGATGCTTTCCTTTCATCACATGTCCACAGGCACACACGCTACCCTCTTCTGTCTGCCGATAAAACAGGTTCAATTCTGGGATATATCAATTTCAAAGACCTGGTGACAGTTCTCCATGCTACACCGGAAAACCCGACTCTGAAGGGAATCTGCAGGCCGATAATGTTCATTCCGGAATCGATGCATGTCAATGCAATATTAAGGAGGATGATAAGGGAGTATCAGCATATCGCAATAGTCCAGAACAGCAAAGGGAATACGACCGGGCTGGTTACACTTGAGGATGTAATCGAGTCACTGGTTGGAGAGATTGAAGACGAGTATGACCGGCCTCCTGAAATGATGGTGATGCTGTCGGAGAACAGGTGGAGGATCGGCGGCGCGGTTCACATAAGTAAAATAAGAGAGAAAGCCTTCAGTGAACTGCCAGAGTCTGAACAGACAATAGATGAACTGGTAAAATCACATTTCAACGGCTCAGAACCGAAGGAATTTTTCGGATTTGAATTCCACGGCATACAGATACGGGTCAGAAGAGTAGCTCGTGGATATGTTTACGATGTAATAGCCGAGCGGATGAATAGAATTCCTCCGTTTATGTGATCACTTCAGACCTGAATTTTCCGGGAACAACAAAGGAGCCATTGAAGAGACCGGAAAAAAAGAGTAGATTGTTAAAGTCAGTTGTTTTCCTGACAATGAAAAAACGCCGGGATAAAAGACTCCGGTTAAAACTACAACTCATTACAGGTCTGGAGGCCTTTTATGAAAGATAAAGCCCTGTTCATTGTCCTCATATCATTGGTTGTGGTTCTCGCAGGTTCATTTGTAGGCATGAAGCTGTTTAAAAGATCGGTGCAGAAAAACCTCATAAAGCTTCTGGCCACACCGGTTGAGGATGTAGACCTGACAGTTGTAGCAGATGGCACCTATGAGGGAAAATTCAAGGCATTTCCCATCTCTGTGAAAGTAAAAGTAACTATCAAGGACCACAAGATTACCTCCATCGAATACATAGAGCATAAAAGCGGCAATGGAGCACCTGCAGAGAAGATACGGGAGAGTGTAATCGAAGCTCAGAGCCTTCGGGTCGATGCCATCTCAGGGGCAACCTACAGCAGTAAGGCGATTCTGAATGCGGTATCAAATGCTTTGAAAAAGAAGTGAATTGGTTCGCGCAGGAGGCTTTCAGAAAACCTGAGGGATTCAGGAATAAACCATGTAAGAAAAGTGGAGCTGAGGGGGATCGAACCCCTGGCCTCGACATTGCGAACGTCGCGCTCTCCCAGCTGAGCTACAGCCCCTCGAAAAACTCCATGAGAAAATACACTGTCAGGCTCAACCTGTCAAGAACAGACAGCCATCTCATTATTTTATCTCTATTTTCATTTTTCCTGCATGAAAGCAGTATTGACGATATCCAGATTAAAATGTAAGATAAATAAGATGCTTTTTACTCTTACGGGGGCTCTGTGTCCAGCAGGCATAATGAATTTTCCGACGAGATATATCATCGGCTCTACAGGATGATCAAAAAAAAGGTTGATCCTCATTGCATTGCTGCAACATTGCACCTGCCTTTAAAAACAGTAATTACAGTCAGCACCAGAATAAATAAAACCGGAAAAAGTCCTGATCATAAACCCAGAAATGCCAGTGTAAAAGAAAAACCCGCACCGGAAACTGGGTTTCTGGATGCGTATATTTACTCCAAGACCAGATTCGCTGTGCTGCAACTGGTAGGTACACTCAATCAAAAGACTATCGGATACCTGGATAAAGAACTGGATAAGATTTATGTGGGCCATTGGAAGGCAATAGCAGTCAAAATGACGGATATTGTTGCCATTGATGAAGCGGCAAGTCAGAATCTTCTGCTCTACAATAAAAAGTTCACAGAGGGAAACAAATTCTTTGCTATTCTCGATCCCTCAAGTACCGTAGAACCATTACTTTTGAAATACAATCTTGAAGACTTCATTCCCATATTCGGTACAGAAAGAGCTTTTGAAGATGCTGCATTTCCCCTGAAAATGATGGGAAATCCCCACCCTTAAAAACTTCTGTGTTTTTCCAGTGAAATCACACCGTAATACAGAGCAAAAGTATCGATTCCGATTCCAATACCGGCCCCGATGAAGAGATAGAGTTAGAGTGCCTGAAAAAACAGCTTGAATTCCAGAACAATCTCAGAGCATCCGATCCGTAATACCTGTTCCGGATAAAGCGGATTACAAGAAGTCCAATTCTTTCAAATCGCCATTTTTTTTATTAATTTTGTTTTCTAGCCCTTGAGGTAATTAGAGTTAGTATCTGAATTAAACTGCACTCTATTGGTAGAAATTCCGGATACCAGACATTAGTAATTCTTTTTCTCTAGTTAAAATCAAGGAAATCCTCTAATCAGGATAATCAAGGTGGCATATTTAGGCATAGGTTATTCAGGTTCCGATTCGTCGTTTCTACGTGAACAGGTAAACATCCATCTCAACTGGCTTAAAGGCGACAGACTTCCGCGTTTTTTCGGTGACTCATTCCTTGTTCTTTACGATTCCAACACTGCAAGAGAATTCGCCAGAAAAATCAGGCAGACCGCAACGGATAACTCCATCACTGTTTATCCAATGGAAAGGCCGTTAAAAGCCTGAAGAATAATGACAGAAGACAATGCTTAACTTTACAGACAAAATAGAACCCAGAAAGATACTGCGTCTTTTATCCCGAAGCGTTCCATATTACCTTAAGTCATGGCACGATCTGGATGAAAGCAGGGGTATTTTCGGCAGCACGGATCCGCAAAATTTCAACATGCGCTCTGTGAGATCATCATCGCCGGTTATCGAATACGTCATCCGTCCTCATCTGAATGTATTATGCCTCCTTGGCAGCTACATTTACCTGAACGAATGTGATTTGATTAACGCAATCCTTTCCAGAGAAGAACTCATCTCCAGAATCCGTAAAGGTGTCAAATGGGCATGCGACACTCATCTGACCGGTACACTGGATGTTGAAGAGTTTCTGGACCGGAAAAGATGGGGAGAAAACTGGAGAAGCAGTCTATGGGCTACTCTTCTGGGACTTATCGGTGTTTTGTGCCGCGATATTCTCGATGAGGAGCATACTGTAAGAATTAAGGAGATTTTGGCTTTTGAAGCAGACCGGTTCATCGGCACCCTTCCTCCAAGCGGATGTGAATTTGACACCAAGGTAGAGGAGAACGCTCAGGATACGATGGTACTTGCATGGGCAATCAATCTCAACCCCGAACACCCGAATCTTCCTGAATGGGAAGAAGCTCAAAAAGTATGGTCCCTGAACATTGCATCGAGCATACATGATAAAACCGACCACAGCCATTTTTTCGGAAGTTCCATCTCAAAAACAGTAACCACACAGAACCTCTTCCCTGATATGACTGCTGAGAATCACGGTTTTTTTCATCCTGAAGTTCTGGTTTACAGTTCCTGGGTAATCCTTGCGATGGCAGCATATTCTATACAAAACAGAGAGTGGCCGGAATACTTCTGTCGCAAGAGCCATCAACGAACCTTTGACATACTGATGAGGTTCTGTCTTCCAACCGGAGTAATCTTTACCCCTGGCGGGCATGACATGCCCATGTTCATGCCCAGACCATTCGCCCAGGCCTGGGGACTATGGCACAACGATCCCCGCGCACTGCATCTTACAGGGCGGCTTCTTTCATGGATGGATACATGTCTTCTGAATGACCAGGAAAATCAGGGTCCCTGGGTTTTCGGACTCGAACAGAATCATGAAGGATGGGAACTACTGTTCCAGAGCCAGGTCGGGCTTGAACTCTCTTTACTGGCATGCCTTCCCCTTTCAAAAGAGCAGCGCAATTTCTCTCCAGGGCAGATCGAGAATGCGGTCGATACACGTCATATCTACCCCTATGTAGAGGTCTGTTACAGGCGAAATATTCGTTCGATCCGCTCTGTTGCCTGGAAAGCCATCGGTAACCACCCCCTCATCGGGTTCAATATCCACAGCAAACCCGAACTGATAGCCCAGTTCAAAGCATCACTTCTCGGTGTCCCATCCGCGGAAAATGCAATAAAATCCTGGGAAGTTGCTTTTCACGAGGACAAACTTCTTCGTGATGGTTTTGACACCTGGGGAAGGATCAACTATTTCGATTTGCATGGAAAAAAGATTTTTCACAGAGATATACGGGTGCTTACCTGGGGTGAGGACGGGATGATCGTTCTTGACAGGATAGCAGCCGATTCCCCAGCCTTCATCCATGAGCAGTACCTCTCACCTGTATACCTTGTAAATGATCACTGGACAAACAACAATCTTGAGTTCCTCAGCGGCTCACTCAGGGAGTCTTTCAGTTCATTCCAGAGAAAATTCAGGGAAGTAAACGGCCCGTCTTTCTGGGCCAGTGTCGAAAGCCAGTTTGTTTTTCAATTTGTATGGGGACGTTCCAAAGGGATCTATTACCTGCCCGGTGGTGAGAAAAACGCCCCACCGTTCTGGAAAAACTGCAGAGTTGACATGCTGGCAGTGCATGTGGAGCAGCAGTCAGTTGAACCTGGTGATCTGTTTTATCAGGTCGGATTTTATATCGGCACCGGAAAAGGCCCCAGGCCTTTCAAGTCCGCCGGATCAGCCGGAGAGTTTTTCCGGGGACTTGTAATTATGGACGGAAAGATTACAATGGGTCTGGATTGAACAGGGTATTTCTGGGCATGCTGTCGGAGATCCTTCGAAACTACAGAACTTGGTGCCTTTACTGTGACAGATTCTTGGATGCTGCACTCAGAGATCACCCCGAGCATATCAACTATAAAGCAGGGTGCAGTTCCTGCTGTGAACTTGATTCAGTGAATTACCTGGAAGCATTTGCGATCTCAACCGTACTCCATATTTCCAACGGTTCCCAGGAGACAAACCGCTCCGGGTGTGTGTTTCTCACAGATAACAAATGCCGGATATATTCCAGCAGACCCATTATCTGCCGTACACACGGTCTTCTTCTGAAAAGTAATGATCAAACCAATTCTGCGGCAGTCAATTGTATGCACAATTACAAGCAGCCACTCAAAATCAGCAGTCGCTTTATTCTGGACACTGATTCTGTCACACTGAATCTTATCAGGTTCAACATGGCATTCTGTATGCTTCTGGGAGATCCTGAAGCTGGTTCCAAGCGAATTTATCTGAAAGACGTTTCGCTTGGAATTCTGCCCGGAGAGATAGCAGGTATAATCACTGAATACCACGCGGGAATGTAGAAATGCCATCTCTGATTTATCACAACGGCGGCCTTGGTGATTTTCTTAACATTCTGCCATCAGTCTATCTCTGGAAAAGGCAAGAAAAGATTCAGAGAATCACTCTTCTGGGGAGAGTGCCTTTCGGAGAACTGGGAAAAGCCTGTGGTATTTTTGATGAAACCATGGATGCCGGAAGCAGCAGTTTCATCTCATTGTTTTTGGAAACCTGCAGCGAAGAAACAGTCAGTTTTTTAAAGATGTTTAACAGAATCGTACTGTTTGCAAAAGCCGATTCCCCTATTGTTAGTCACGCAATCAAAGCTGCACCCAGGCTCCTCCTTCGTCAGGACCCTTTCCCTGACTCTCGCATTCACATTTCAGATTTTCATTCATCATTGTTTCCGGGTCTCACAGAGCCCGGTAATCAGTTCAGGCTTGAACTTCCATCAGATGGCTTGAGAAGAGCCCGCAACCTCCTGGATGCAAACAGGCCTGCAATAGCCATAGGTCCCGGGAGCGGCAGCAGAATAAAAAACTGGCCTCTGGAGAATTTTCTGGATTGCGCATCCAGGCTCAGGAAGCTTGGGTATTCTATTATCTGGATATCAGGGCCTGCTGAAGAGGGTTATTGTTTACCTGAACAGGATTCTATCATAGCCAATCGGGACCTTCTCTCTCTGGCATGTCTTTTTTCAGTATGTAATGGATATCTTGGAAATGACAGCGGTATCACACATCTCGCTGCAATTTCAGGATGTCCTGTTGTGGCTCTGTTCGGACCTTCAGACCCTCTGGTGTGGAGTCCAAAAGGCAGGAGTGTATCAGTTTTATCCAATTCTCATTCCTGTTCTCCCTGCCATCCATCTGAAAGATTTGACAGAAGTTGTGATCACTCCTGCATTCGGTCTCATAAAGTGGAAACAGTTCTGAAAGAATTGGAAAAGGTGATGGGGCAAGCTTTTCGGACTGAAATTTTGATGATGTGAAAGTTACATTTATTTTTAGGTATTCAAAAAAAATTAAGTTTTCCTGAGAAGAGCAGATAAAAAATGATAATGAATAAAAAAGCAATGATCACCGGAATCACCGGCTTTGCAGGCAAATGGCTTTCGGAGTACCTGATCGAATACGGTTATGAGGTCTACGGTATCGACAAGGATCCATCCTGTTCCATCACAGGAGTCAACTACAGTCAGATTAGCATTCTCGATTCAGACAGACTGGGCGACTACCTCTCCAGTATCAAGCCTGACGAAGTATATCACCTGGCTGCAATCAGTTTTCCTCCGGAAGCGGACAAATCTCCCAGGAGTTCTCTCGAAGTCAATATTACAGGGACGGTTTCTGTACTTGACGCCGTAAGAAGGGGCAATCCTGATGTGAGGACTCTGCTTATCGGGTCTTCAAAGGAGTACAGCCGTGAATCAATCACTGAGCGATTTACGGAAGAATCCAACCCCGATCCGGTGGATTTCTACGGAGTATCAAAATATTGCGCGGAGTTGATCGGGATGCAATATGTAAAGCGCTTCGGAATGGATATCCGCTTTACCAGATCATTCAATCATACCGGTCCGGGGCAGTCTTCCCTCTTTGTATGTTCCGACTGGGCAAAACAGGTTGCCGGGATCTCTCTTGGTTTATCGGAGCCTGTTATCTTTGTCGGTAATCTTCAGTCCACAATCGACTTTTCAGATGTAAGGGATGTGGTGAGAGCTTATCATCAGATACTTGACAGGGGTATAAAGGGAGAAGTATACAACGTCTGCAGCGGAAAAGGCTATACCCTTAACTGGATTCTTGAATACCTGACAGGGAAAAGCCGGGTAAAAATTGAAATCCGCACCGAGGAGAAAAAACTTCAGATACACGGGACTCGTGGCCAGGTAATTGGTGACAACAGCAGGTTAACCGGGCAGACGGGATGGAGAAGCAGAATCCCTTTTGAAAAAACTCTGGATGATATTTACGATTACTGGTATACCCACCTCAGCAAGAGTTCAAGCCCGGACTGACCCGGGCAATCCGGTGTAATTCCTCTGTTTACAGATAATTTTCCCTGCACAATTTTGTATTTAAGGAATAGATGCGGCACAGGATCATTCTCTCCTGTACCGCACAGAGTGTTTTAGAAGCGGGTGCCTTTTATTTTAGAATTTTTCACTTTGTCTCTAAACACCTCTTCCCTTGTCTTGAGCATCTGATAATCTTCCTCACTCTCGATTATCTTGAACTCAACACGTCTGTTAAGGGCTCGTCCGTTGGCGGTTTTGTTATCCGCTATGGGCATTGTTTCACCATAGCCGATAGCCAGGATACTGCTTTCCGGGATACCTTTTGACAACAGATAGGCACGGACAGTACCGGCGCGGGCGGCAGAAAGCACCAGGTTGTACTCATCGGAACCCTGATCATCTGTATGCCCCTGAATCTCATAGCGCAGGTGAGAATACTGCTTGAGGAAATCCGCGATGTAATCCAGAGCGGCGAAAGAAACAGGCAGCAACTCAGCACTTCCTGTTTTGAAATTGATTGCACGCAGTTTTGTGTTGAGCACCTTTGTTTCTTTCTCAGACGGCCTGATAAGAGTATCGGGACATCCGTCATCGTCTTTGTATCCGTTATATGTTTCCGGTTCCGAGATGCAGTTATCAACTGTGTCCGGGATTCCATCCTTGTCATTATCGTAATCCGGACACCCATCGTCATCTTCAAACAGGTCTATATCCTCCGGCAGATTAGGACATTTGTCAAGAGAATCCGGAACACCATCTCCATCATTGTCATACTCCGGACATCCATCATCATCCTGGAAATTGTCCTTGTCTTCAGGGACATTGGGACAATTGTCAAGAGAATCCGGTATACCGTCGTTATCATTGTCATAATCCGGACACCCGTCTTTATCCTCAAACCCGTCGGGGTCCTCAGGATTTCTGGGACACTTATCGACATTATCCGGTATACCATCCTTGTCTGTGTCAACTTCCATTCCCCAGGCGAAGTTGAGCCCGACGGCAAGCTCCATACCCCTTTTAGGGATGAGAAACGGAGATCCAACTGCCTTGTATGAGGCATTTGCGGAGACGTACTTGAAATCGATACCAGCACCTACTGCAGAAGCGATGAGTTCCGGTCCTCCAAAAATAAGACCGAGCCTTACAGGCAAATACCCTCTCAGGGTACCAGCTTCACCACCAATTGAGAGCCTGGGAATCATCCTGCGTCCCGGACTTCTTGAGAGCTGCTGCTCGTAGTTGGCGCTGGCGTTTGCGTATTCAGCAAGATATCTCAGCTTCTGGTTCTTTTGTCTGGAAAGATCCCAGGAGTAGGCATACCCTATGTTAACTGAGAAAGGAAGAAGAGTGGCAAAACCATTACCGGTTTTCAGGGAATCATCACTCTCAATAAAATCATCATCGTCTTTCTCTAAATAGTCATAGGCGGTGTAATGATCTTTATCTATTTCATAAGAGACTTCCTTTACACCTTTCATCCAGAACAAGACTCCGATATTATGGAAATTTATGACCATTGTCCCATGCTCGTCGTAAAGAATACCTCCCAGATCTACACCAATACCGTGACCTGACACAGGGAGAATGGATTGTGAAAAAGGGCTGTCCCAATCCCAGTTGCCATAGAAACCTGTACCTGCAGACTTGATTTTGATGTTACCGTTAAAATCGATGTCATTTGTAATCTCACTATACTCTACGGACCCCATTTCTGTTTCAGATTTCAAAATTGAATGGCCCATGATATATTTGACACTCAAACCTCCGGCCCCGTATCTAAGTTTGAAGAAGTTATGCAGAGCCGGGACATAAACAGGTAATCCTATGCTGAAAGTAAAATCTGTTGCCCAGATTGCTTCCTCCCGAAGTCCGCTGAAATCGAGCTTGTTACCCTGCAGTAAACCCTTAGTTTCGGAAAAAATCGTATAAAAGAAACCTTCCGGTATCTTTATTTCAGCATCCATGTGCGTAGTGATATCAAAAGCAAACCGGTTCCAGGCATAGCTGAGCAGTGATGCTCTGGCTCCTGCGTAGGCGCGGGTTCCGCCTTTGAGTTCTTCTGTCAATTTTTCAGAAACTTCCGACTCGCTGAGTCCGTACAAGTCAAAACTTCTTGTAAGCACTTCACTGGTAAGGATGGAGTATTTGTTAAAATCAGCACCAATTAAAGGTGTAAGACACAGTTTATCACTCCAGACCCCTATTCCGAAGTTCGACGCGGGAAATGGCATACCGCCTTTCGGGATTCTCTCCACCCCAAGAACTGCCGGGTTGTGAATCGCACCCTCAAACGTACGTCCCAGCGCATTACGGGTCTGCGTGTTTCCATTACTGATCGGATTATTATCCACATCAGACAGGACTGCTACACTGAAAAGAAGGACTATTATTAATGATAAAATAGACGGTTTCATTTATTTTCAGCCTCTCTGTTTGAATTTACCATATCAGTAATGAGTCTGCGTTGTTTATTCCCTCAACATGGAGCCAGGAATTGATCCTTATGAAATCTGTATCAACCATTGCATCCCTTTCCTGTTCCATAAATCTCACCATCCAGCGCCATCCGCATGAATCTGAACTCAGAATGGTCTCAAGCTGTTTATCATTCAAGATGATCGAATTAAAAACTGAATCTGCATTTCTGGGTGGAATATAAATGCCCTTAGTGCCTAAAAGATTTACATATCCCTCTTCTTCCGCTTTTCCTTCATCGAATAACAGGCTGTAGAACCGGTTGGTTTCCATGGAGTCAAGGGAATCGATGAGTATTTCTGGTGCGACAAGCGCAAATATGTAAAGATTCAGATTGGAATTGTTGGAAACATACATATTAAAGCTTGCGAGGCGATCCTCAAGTCTGCCTACATAATCGAGCACCTCAGGAACTTCAAACCTTCCGCTCCCCAGGTCCATGTTTACTGTATCCAACACCTCCCAGTCCAGCTTGGCATTGAGACGGTAATCGGTATTTATGCGTATTATCATCCGTCCAATGAAACTGTTGAAATCAGGATCAGTAACCTTCAAATCATTGACTACCCTCATCCTTGTACCTGCAGGTATACGAAGTCTGGTAGATATTGCGATACTGTCGGGGTAGAGATTTGTTACTCTGGTGATATTGATCGATCTTATGAAGGAAGAGTCAGTGTTGACATTTTTAAAAATGGTTCTTGTGGAATCTGCAACCTGAACTGAATCAGGACAGTACCACAGGAAATCAATTACCATTGTGTCAACAAACGCTTCATCCGGCATCCCGGCTTGTACCTGTACATCTCCAATGACCTCATGAAGTACAAATTTTCCACGCAATGAATCTTTGATTGCATTACCTAAAAAGGATAGTTCAATCGGGATCATTACCGTATCACCGTCCTTATTGAAGGATTCCATTACTGTGCCTTCAAAATCTTCAAATTTGAAAGATCGTGCGCTGATAGAAAATATGAGTGAATCGGATGAGTTCAGGGTAATCTTGTCGCCCCTGGGAGTGGAAGTACTTACATGATAATTTACAATAGTGACCGATTCTTTCTTTTCTCTATCCCATTCTGGAAAAAGTCGTTTAGCCGAGAGATCCAGGTTTTTGAAACTGGTTTTCTGTCTGGCCGGAACTACTGTCTCGTTCTGGTTTAAATCCCCCCAGAAGTAATTCGAATCGGCTCTCACAAGGTCTTCTACACTGATTATTCCTCTGGATTCCACATGAGATCTGATCCACACATTTTCATGGATCATCTTAAGCCTCAGTTCCAGATTAGTATGATTAGTGAGAGAGTATGCAAAAGCACCTTCAGATACGTCTATATAGTCAATATCAACCGTGTCTGTCAATCTGTAAGCATTTGAAAATTTCATTGAAAGGTTGATAAGGTGATCATTAACCGTCAAACTGGAAGCCAGAAGCCCATTCAGAGACATCTCTATATCAAGAGACTTTCCTGCTGCTCCATCTGTACTGCCGGATATTGTTACAACAGCCGTATCGTACAAAGTTTTGCCGCTGACATCGATCTGTGCAGTGCGGGTTCCTCCTGCTGGAATCAATCCCACGTTATCAGATCCCAACCCGGCTATTGCTATAGAAACATTGCTGATAGATGATGCTGAGGGGTTTTTAAGAGTGATGTTCAATATATTCACTGAAGTATCATAGAAGACTATGCGGTAAACACTATCAATATCAATCGTTACCGGAACCGAAAATGCTCCTGCTGCTGCAGGGATTGGAAATGTGACACCAAGCTCTCTTGCTCCGGAAACAGGAATAGGACCAATAGAGGCATGGTAAAGCTTTTCCCCAAGTGAATCCTGGTGGTTTTCAAAACTGGAGGTATCACTTCGGATAGTTGAAAAGACAACTGTATCGCCAATAATCGTATCAGGAACAAGATCTTTGATATTTGTAGAATAAGTTTTCAGGACCTTGAGGATGTCCATAGTGCTGTCGAACTCAAAGAGTCCGGGCATCTCCTCCCCTATTACAAAAGATTCATTGGTGACAGGAATCTCAAACTTTGTGCGCCATTTAAGCGGATAATCCACCGGATTAGCGCAATAAAACAGAAAAAGGCCACAAAGGGCCCAGGAAAGATGAATTACTTTCAGGTTTTTCACGACTGCTCCTTTCAAAGGCATTTAATCGTGCAAATAGGATATCATCAAATTATTTAAAATTCATCGAAAAAAAAGGAATCATTGCAAATGCCCGGTAAATCCAAATATAGTTGTTACAGAAATTTAAAATGTTTAAAATATCTATCTCAGCGCAACCCCCTGATTAAACGCTTAATAAATTAATTCTACATCAGGGCAGATCAATTTTTACGGTTGTGTACGGTTTTTGCAATGTATCTTTTTTCTTTTAATCAATTTCAGACAACCGGAGGAGAAAAAGATGGCAAAACTTCGCATAGCCATGTTTGATGCCAAGCCTTACGACAAGGAGTTTTTTGATCGCATAAACAAAGATCCCAGGTATGGATACGAAATCCACTACATCCCCGGGCATCTAACCAAAGATACTGTCACCCTCTCCAGCGGATTCGACGTGGTTTGTGTGTTTGTCAACGACATCATCGATGAACTTATCATTAACAGCCTCATGGAGCACAAAATACGACTGCTTGCGCTCCGCTCAGCCGGATTCAACAATGTAGACCTTAAAGCAACATTCGGGAAGATCCACGTAGTGAGGGTTCCTGCTTATTCCCCCTATGCAGTAGCAGAACACGCTGTAGCGCTGATGCTCTCTCTTAACCGCAAAACTCACAAGGCCTATTTCCGAACTCGTGACAGTAATTTCACAATTAATAATCTGCTTGGGTTCGATATGCACGGGAAAACAGCCGGAGTGATAGGTACAGGAAAGATCGGCAAAATAGTGATACAAATCCTCAAAGGCTTCGGAATGCAGGTTCTCTGTCATGATGTTTATCCTGATAATGATTTTGCGGAAAAGAACGGGGCAAAATACGTTGACCTGGATACATTGTACAGAAATTCCAATATCATTACACTCCATTGCCCATTAACCCCTGAAAATGTACACATGATCAATACCGATACTATCTCCAGAATGAAAGATGGGGTAATGATTATAAATACCGGGAGAGGAAAGCTGATAAATACGCGTGACCTGATAGAAGGGCTTAAAAGCCGTAAAATCGGTTCAGCCGGTCTTGATGTCTACGAGGAAGAGGGAGATTATTTCTTCGAGGATTTCTCTGCAGAAGCTATCAGTGACGATGTCCTGGCAAGGCTCCTTACCTTCCCCAATGTCCTTATCACTGCTCATCAGGCGTTCTTTACCAAAGAAGCGCTTACCTCTATTGCAGAGACCACCCTGGAAAACATACGCCTCTTTTTCGCCGAGGATAAACTTCCAAACGAGATCTGTTATCACTGTTCTGATGGAAGGTGTATAAAACAGGAGAAAGGAAAGTGTTTTTAATCTAAAGTTGTCTAATAAATAGGAAAGGGGCAATTGCTGCCCCCTTTGCTTTGAAAAATTTTTGCGATCTTAGTCCAGTGTTGCTCCGCTCCTTTTTAAATCATCAATCATCTGATCTGAGAAACTGGGTACCTTCTCTTTCACATCATCCCAGTTCCTGTAAGGACGATTTTCCACAAGATATTCAGCCCTGGTATCCCCCATCATCCTTAGAGACATCAACTCCTCTTTACTGGCTGTGTTGATATTTATCTTTCTTTTAGGCATAACTTTCCTCCTTTAAACTGCACCCGAAGATGCTTTGCACAATAACAAAATGCAAATAGCATACCATTTTACTTCAGCTACTACTTACAAAATCACCTGCTGCAGTATCCGCTCACCATTGAACTCACGCCTGGCCAGAATAGAGGTAAACACACCCATTACCAGAAGAACCAGTATCAGTATAACAGGTGAAAGAGGAAAAACCGAGTTCACTGCCATGTAAACAGATACGATCACCGCCAGAAGAAAAAGATTTGCAAAATGAAGCAGTCTGGGGTTTGATATTCTGACAGAGAGATAAGCACTGTTAGATACATTCAGAAATACTGAGGCGGCATAGATCAGAAAATCAGCGGCATTTACACTTCCCCCGCTGCTATTAAACAGAAAGCGTGGCCATAGAAGCCCCAGTAACAGGCATATACCCCCAATTATCAGACTCATCATGATCACAAAGAGCATCTTCCCGAAAAGAATACTGCTTCTGGACAGCCCGGATGTAATAAGTATCTCAAGTGCGCCGGTGATCCTTTCGGAAATAAAAACCGTGCTGGAAAAGTTCGCAGATACAACTACAGAGAAAAAAACCAGCCACAACGCCCCTAATCTGATACCGGAATCATCTCCGGATCCAAGCAGAAAACTCCAGGAGAGCACCAGGATTGCATAGAGGCCAAAGACTCCCCGATCCGACCCTATAAAGCACATCCATTCTTTCCTTAATACTTGCAATATGCTTTTCATGCAGATATTCCACCGTTTCCGCAAATACCCCTCACAGCATCCCCAATAGCACTGTCTCTTTCCTGCCGCACCTCCCTGATCCGGCATCCTGCACTCACAAGAGAGCTGATCAGTTCAGGAATAGCTGTATCAGGATGATCGATTTCAAAACGCCAATACCCATCATAGATGATATTGAGTCCCCCGGCCTTTTCTATAAGAGACTTCCATTGCGGCGAGTCATCAGTTACCACAGCCCATTGGGAACAAATCTCCCTGTTGAGTTCAACCAGGTGTTTGTCGCGGAGGACTCCGATTCTTCCGCACAGTTTATCGATAATCTCCAGTTGATGAGAACTGATAATCATCGCTGCCCCGCGGTCACGAGCCTCCCTGACCATCCGGCAAAAGTGATCGTATGCGGTGATATCAAGAGCCACCACCGGCTCATCGAGAAATAAAACCTTTGGCCACCCCAGGAAGGCTCTGCAGATGGCACACTGCATTTTCTGACCTCTTGAAAGATATTTGACTTTCTTTTTGCTGTTAAAGATATCGGTGTCTTTCCAGTACTCAGCAAAGTAACTTTCTGCTTCTGCGGCTGAAATGCCTTTTGCCGCCGCATAGATGGAGAGATTCTCACGGACTGTCAGATTCCCCCAGAAACCATCATGCTCCAGCACCACTCCAATACCACGGTAAAACTCCTCCCTGTGTTCCCAGGGGTTAAACCCCCTTACCGAGATATTTCCACTGTCGGCTCTCAGATTTCCAAGCAGCAGCCGCAGAAGCGTGGTCTTTCCCGCCCCATTGAGACCTACAAGTCCATACACAAGGCCCTCATCGACCTGCAATGAAAGGTCTTCAAGAATCGAATACTTACCAAAGGATTTCCAGATATTTTCTGCTGTTATGATTGGGGGCATAATGTAAAAATGGCAAATGGCAAGTCTTAAACCATGATTTTCTTGATTAAAGGATGTATTGAAATTTGGAAGAAGAAGCCTTTAAGGAATTACCTTGGTTGAGTTCTGAATTTGAATATTAGATTAGATTAGAAGATTACTTTCATGATTCCTGTTTTATTTTTAACAAATTAGTAATTTCTGTTTAGAATCGGACTACTCCGGAGAAGAAGACAGATAGATGAAGATAATAGTTGCGAAAACTGCAGGGTTCTGCATGGGAGTTAAAAGAGCTGTTGATCTTGCTCTGGAGAATTCATCAGGATCATCCAAAGAGATAAAGACTTTAGGCCCACTGATCCACAATTCCCAGACGATTGAGATGCTGCGCCAGCGCGGAGTAACTGCACTGGAGGAGAATCAGGAACCAGGGGAAAAGTCAAAACTCCTGATCAGGGCTCACGGGGTTCCCCCGGAAATCCAGTCCAGGTATGAAAAAGTCGGACATACAATAATCGATGGAACATGTCCAAAAGTAAAAACAGTACACAAGGTGATCTCCAGGTTTCGTGAACTGGGCTTCCTAATTGTGATCACCGGTGATAAAGGTCATGCGGAGGTAATCGGGTTATCAGGTTATGCCGGAGATGCAGGGTTTCTGATCCAGAGTGTTGAAGACATAGAAAGGATTCCCGAAAGTGAAAAAATCTGTCTTGTTTCACAAACAACATTTGACCGATCACTCTTTGACAGAATCGCATCGGGTATAAAAGATAGATTTCCTGCATCTGAAGTTGTCATAAAGAAGACAATCTGCGCAGCCACAGACCAGAGACAGGCTGAAGTGGCCGACCTGGCCGGCCATGTTGACGCAATGATAGTGGTCGGGGGAAAAAACAGCGCAAACACCCAGAGACTGGCAAAAATAGCTAGCTCCTGCGGAACACCGACTCAACTGGTGGAAAACGAGGAGGAGATAAACTGGGAGGCAATTCAGGATTGTGAGATAGTGGGTGTTGCAGCAGGAGCATCAACGCCGAACTGGATGATAAAACAGGTTACGGATTACCTGCAGCTTATGGACCGAACCAGAAAGCACAATATCCACAACATGATCTGGAATTCTCTCGATGTTATTGCCAACATGAATATCTTTGTAGCATTTGGTGCGGTTGCTGTGTACTACGCCTCATGCACACTGCAGGGAATCTCTTTCAGCCTCCCCGGAGCAGTACTGTCTTTTCTTTACTTTTTATCGATGTATCTCTGGAACAGCCTTGCAAGCATAGAGTCAACCCAGCATCATGGACTCTCAAGATACAACTTTTATCAACTGCACAAAAAATCTCTCCTGCTGCTCTCAGGGATAAGCATCCTTTCTCTTCTGGTTATGAGTCTTCTTATCAGTCCGATTCTGTTTTATCTGATGTTTTTCGCCTGCTTTGCCGGTTCGGTTTACCACTTGACAATTGTGCCTGCAAAGTTCAGGAGTATACTGCATTATAAAAAACTCAAAGATATTCCTACCTCCAGGGATATTTTTGTGGCCATTGCCTGGGCAACGGTTTTGACTTTCATCCCACAGGTATTGAATGGAAACATCCAATTGCGGCCAGTATCTATTGCCACCTTTATCTGGATTTTCATACTGGGTTTTTTCCGTTCTCTGATCTTTGACCTGAGAGATATCGAGGGAGACAGGATTATGGGAAGAGAAACTCTGATAACTATTTTCGGAGAGAAGAGGGCACGCAAAACAATCCACCTTATGATCTGGTGCTGTCTTGTCTCCCTGCTGGTCTTTCCGGCGTTTATCGGTCCCAGCACTTACAGACACCAGAATACCATCAGGTTTTTTCTTCAGATCCCAACGCTTTTCTACGCCTCATCTTTTATCAGGTGGAATCCCCGTATCCGCCACAGCCGTCCGGCCCTGTTCAATCTGCTTGCCGACGGGGTCTTTTATATAGTAGCAATTGGAGCCTGGGTGTCTTCGATACTGTGAGAGATTTATCAGGTAGCACAGTTTAACCCTGTATTGGTATCGGAATCAGAATAGTTGTAAAGTAAAGCCAGGGATTATGTAGTATCTGGTGGATAGATCAGGTAGTGCACAGTATTCGATACCGATACCGATGTCGATACCGACCAAAAAGATCAGTAAAATGCCTGTCAAACTTTACTTGACCAGCCTCACAAAGACATCCTCCAGAGTTTCACCGTCTCTGACAAGGCTGGAAATGGACCCGCTGGCAAGAACTTTCCCGTGGTTAAGGATCATTGCTGAGCTGCACAGTCTCTCTACTTCCGAAAGTATATGTGAGTTCAGAAGCAGAGTCATTTTCTGGCTTTTCAGGTCTTCCAGTATTACCCTGAACTCTCTTATTCCAATGGGATCGAGACCATTGACAGGTTCATCGAGTATAAGAAGGTCCGGAGAACAGAGAAGCGTAGCACTGAGACCGATTCTCTGTATCATTCCCTTGGAATAGGTGCCGGCACGATTTTTCTGGTGCACTCTCATACCGGTCAGCTCAAGCGCCCGGTCGATTGCGCTCTCAGCAGCTTTCCCATGTAAAGAACACAGGTAAGCCTGTCTTCTGAGAAAATCCCTTCCGCTCAGGTAAAGAGGGATTCTGATATTTTCAGGCAGATACCCCACACCCTGTCTGGCCTCCGGCAGACGGCAACTGATTTTCTTTATAAATGCTCTTCCGGAATCGGGTCTGGTGAAATCCAGAAGAATTCTTATGATCGTGGTTTTTCCGGCACCGTTTGGCCCTAACAGTGCCAGGTATTCTCCTTTACTGACATCCAGAGAAACATTTTCAAGCGCGGTAAGTTTCCCGTATCTCTTTGTCACAGATTCCAGTTTAATCATTCTGTCCGCCACAAATTCCGAATTGATATAGGTCGGTTGTACCTGTTTAAGAACACTATTTTTGTAATATACAAAGAGGAACAGAGACGGGTTTTTTCCCGTCTGTATAATACCTGCCGGGTTTACCCATTCGTTTTGACTTTGCCAGAGTACCGTTTATAACTGTCAACGCCACATCAAAGGCATCCTGACCAGGTTCGACCGGGATATCGGGAGGAATCCCGACCGTATCATAAGGAATTCCGTTAAGAGATGGTGACAGAAGACCGCTTGTGACTATCGCAATTACACGGTCAGGACCGTCAACCCAGACCTGCATTCTGGCTTTACCGTATGTGGTATCTCCAATAAGTATAACCTCCGGGCGGTTTACCTTGATACAGGAGATTAATATCTCCGATGCACTGGCAGAGAGGCTGTCAGCAAGGATTATTAAATGCCTGTTTGCTGCTGAGCCACCACCACTGGTTGAATAGACTGTATCAACTGCATAAGAATTATACCTGTCATCCATTTTACGCTCCTGCGATCTTATCACCGGAGAATTAGTCAAAACCATCTCTCCGGCAATCTCAAGACACTGATCTACCAGACCTCCGGGATTTCCCCTGAGGTCAAGAATGGTGTACTGAGCCCACTCAGTGGCACGAAGTGCATTTTTAAACTCCTGCGCCGATCCTCCCGGTGTATTGGATTCACTTATAAACATGCTCAGGTGCATGAATGCTATTGCTGAATCAATGGTATCTACAAATACTGTAGGGCTTTTGAAAAAATCTAAAATGATATCTTTATTAATAATGGTATCCCCGCGTTTAATCCCAAGAGTTACCTCTGCACCGATATCACCGCTGATGAGATTCTGAACACTATACCAGGTCATTCCGACTGTACTCTGCCCGCTGACTTCAATAACAGTATCCCGTCTAAGCAGTCCGGCTCTTTCTCCCGGAGCATCGGGAAAGACATCTTTTATAACATAACCATTGTAAACCGAATCCATGAGTAGACCTATTCCCGCCACCTCACTTTCGGAATTTATCAAATTCCTGAGTCTCTCAGCCAATTCTGTTGAATAAAATCTGGTGTATGGTTCATTTACGAAAAGATAAAGTTCCTCCGGAGAAGAGAAACCATACAGGTCAGTTGGCAGTCTCTCCTGGAAAATGAAATAATTCCTTAATACCCAGGCAGCAAATCGATACTGTTCCGGAATATCATCCTTTTCAGCACCAAAAGGCAGAATGCCGCAGGAAAAAATCAATGGAATAAAAAGAACTGATACTGGTTTGAAGAGCTTTTTCACGATATCAGGCATAGGTCCCTCATATCACTGATAATGTGAGTCGGTTTTATGGTCAGATCCGAGATTTCTGTCAGACTCCACTTAACAAAAGCAGTATCGGTCCCGGCGTTTTTACCACACTCGATATCATATATAGAATCACCAACAAAGAGAGCTTCCTCCGGCCTGCCCCCCAGAAGTTCCAGTGCTTTTACTGCCGGATCGGGTTGAGGTTTGTGTCTCGATGTGTCCTCGGGGGTAATGAGATACTCGAAAAAGTGAAGTATCCCTGTTTCAGAGAGATAGAGTTCCAGGGTGTTTTTCATTCTCGATGTGACAACCGCGCATCTTTTTCCCCTTTCCTTCAGTTCTTTTAACCCCTCTCCAACCCCGGGGAAAAGCCTCAGATACTGTTTGTAAATTGAGAGCTGGTATTCCATATGATATTTCCTGAGAAATTCAAATTTCTGGTCTGTCATTTTGCCGAAATAAATCTCCA
Organism: Fibrobacter sp.; assembly: GCA_012523595.1. Taxonomy (NCBI): domain Bacteria; kingdom Pseudomonadati; phylum Fibrobacterota; class Fibrobacteria; order Fibrobacterales; family Fibrobacteraceae; genus Fibrobacter; species Fibrobacter sp. The sequence continues at coordinate 16,570 of JAAYIG010000172.1, read as the reverse complement.
TCTGGTCCCGAAGTGTCAAACCGATATTGGAGATAATCTGCGTGTCGGAGAGAGGGGCACTTCCCAGGAATTCCGCTGTGTGTTTAAAACAACTGCAGATCATACCCGTGGTATCAAAGAGTGTCCCGTCTGCATCAAAGAGGTAGTATCGATATTGTTTCATCTGCTCGTCTTTTCCCGGAAGCGGAGAGTATTTGAATAAGTAACAATAAAGGGTAAAAATAAAAGGTTTCACATCGGTAGTACAATTGACCCTGATTTACCTGATTAAAGAATTACCGTGATTATGGTTCTCAGACTTTAAACTTAAGTCACTCTTTCACCCCGGAGTCGAATCTGTGATTTAGCGGATTAATTCACTTTTTCATATCTGAGATATAGTATTCCCCCAGGTTCGTATTCTTTCCCCCAACCACCAAAATTTATTTTTCTTCTCACTATTATCCATAAGGACACTATGATATCTATTGTTGACTACGGGGCAGGAAATCTTACCTCAGTAAAAAGAGCTCTCGATTATTCCGGTATCAAATCCCAAATAACCGCCGATCCGAAGGAACTCCTTACCGCTGAACGCATCATTTTTCCAGGGGTGGGTCATGCCTCTTCGGCCATGAAAACACTCATAGAACGCGGATTGGACACTGCTCTGAAAAATGCGTTTCTCTCAGGAATCCCTCTGCTGGGAATCTGTCTTGGAACTCAGATTATTCTGGGACACTCCGATGAGGGTGATACAGAGTGTATCGGACTTATTGAAGGGAACTGTCCCCGGTTCGACCTCAAAGACAAATCATTGAAAATTCCCCACATGGGATGGGATTCAATCAGGATCTTAAGAGATCATCCGGTATTTAGAAATGTAAAACCGCAGGATGAGTTCTATTTCGTACACTCCTATTACCCTCAGCCAGCGGATAAAAGTACAATCATTGCGCTCTGTGAGTACGGGACAGAGTTTCCGGTTGTTATCGGCACCAGGAATCTGATCGCCACTCAGTTCCATCCGGAAAAAAGCGGTCCCGCAGGGTTGGAGATTCTCAAATCATTTTCATCCTGGGATGGTTCACCATGTTAAGTAAAAGAGTGATCTCCTGCCTTGATGTCCGGGGGGGCAAGCTTGCGAAGAGTATTAAGTTTGTAAACACTCAGGATATAGGTGATCCGGTCGCAACTGCCCAGAAGTACTATGAAGAGGGTATCGATGAACTGGTGTTTTATGATATCACTGCCTCCAGCGACAACCGGGATATCATGATAGATGTAGTAGACAGGGTTGCATCCTGCATCTTTATCCCGTTTTCAGTAGGAGGAGGCCTGAGGACTGTGGAGGACTGCACAAAGGTGCGTCTGGCCGGGGCAGAGAAGATCAATGTGAATACATCTGCTGTAGCCAATCCAGACCTGATCAATGAGGCATCTGTTGCCCTGGGTGCTCAGGCAGTGGTGCTCTCAATGGATGTATTGGCAGTACCTGTTACTGCGCAGATCCCCTCCGGATATGAGATTGTGACCCACGGGGGCCGTTACAGAACCGGTTTAGATGCTGTTAAGTGGGCAGTGGAGGGCCAGAGGCGGGGCGCAGGAGAACTGGTTGTCAATTCAATCGATGCAGATGGGACAAAACAGGGCTATGAAATAAAACTTACCAGAATGATAGCTGATGCTGTGTCCATACCTGTCATAGCTTCTGGTGGAGGCGGCAGACCGGAACACATTTACGAAGTGCTCACCGAGGGTCATGCTGACGCTGCACTCATAGCATCGATACTGCACTATGGAGAGTACAGTATCAGGCAGATAAAGGAATACCTGAGATCTCGAGGAATAAAGGTCAGACTCTGAAAGTACGACAACACGAGCGTACGACAGAACGACATTACTGTGAACGTATCAGTCCACCCTGCGGTTTTACTTATTTACGATTACAAGCACAGAAACGAAATGGAAATCCGGAATACATTCTCCACCAGTAAAATTAAAGCCAGATTAACTTACCCAACTTGCGAAATTTGAGGTTGGTATTGGTATCGGTACCGTATACTCCTATTGTCGTACCCAGTAGTGTCATATTGTCGTAGTGTCATGTTTGTCGTAGCGTCATAATGTCGTAATGTCGTACCCTCGTACACTCGACTCTCAGGATAAGTAATTATAGAATATATTATTCTGGCCTCCAGGTCATGATATCTTATCAGAGTGTCTGTTGTTATATTATCCTTCGGTTTCATCCGGGATGAATACCTCTGGAGTCAATCAAAGATGCGCATCGCGCTTGTAAATTCGGAATACCCCTCTCCATCGCAAGCAGGTCATGGAGGTATCGCCACATACACATATCTGATGGCAAACACTCTGGCTTCGATGGGGCACACAGTTTATGTACTTGTCAGAGAAAGCACAGCTACAGATCCATTGCTTGACTCAGTGCGTCTGTGTTATTTCGGATTTATTCCTGCACCCGGTCTGAGACGTATTACAGACAGATTCAGAACCGGCAAAATAGTCTGGGAACAGGGGCAGTCGAGACATATAAAGAACACCCTGCTTTCGATCCACAAAAGATTCGGCCTGGATATAGCGGAATTTCCCGACTACAGCGGACTTTCCTGCCAATGCAGAGGCTCTCTTCCTTTCCCGGTTGTCATTAATTTTCATACTCCGTCGGAGGTGGTTGACAAGCTTAATAATATGATAATTACCGAAGAGCGGATAAAATGGCACCGTTTCGAAAGGGAAGCTTTTACAAAGGCAGATGGGTACAGATGTCCCAGTGAGGCATTGGCACAGGTAATCAGCAGGGACTTTGAAATACCCTCAAATCAGATAAGGATCATCCGCAATCCCGTATCAACGGAAATTTTCGACCGTATCGAAAAATCACATAGAACCGACCGTTTTGATTTCCTCTTTGCCGGGCGTCTGGAATTCAGAAAAGGCGCCGAACTTCTGTTAAGAAGTTTGAATAAAATTCTCCGGATCGATAACCGAATCAATGTGACATTTGCCGGGGAAACAGAGCTTGGTGATGCGTACAGTTACAGACAGGCCATTGAGAGAACTCTCAGGGATTCAGAGCGCAAGAGGGTGTGGTTTCTGGGACCACTCCCAATAAAAAAACTCAGTGCTCTTTACTGCCGTTCCTCATGTTTTCTGTTCCCTTCACTTTTCGAGAATGCGCCCTATGGGCTCTTCGAAGCGATCTCGGCGAGACTTCCTGTAATCGCATCCGATTCAGGTGGTGTCCGGGAGATAATCCGGCACAAGGATACCGGCCTGCTTTTCTCTCCTGACAGTATCGATGAACTTCTGGGGTGTGTGAAATCATTTATGGAAAACCCGCAACAGAGCAGAGAGATGGCGGAAAGAGCGTATAAGGAGATAAAAAGTATCTGCTCACCTGAAAAAATAGCCGCCGAAACCATCGATTTCTATCAATCTTTGATTGATAGAAAAAAAGGCCTAAGAAAAGCGAGACGATAAGAAGGATGCAGATACTTTACATTTCAAATGAATATCCTCCTCAGACCGGATTTGGCGGCATAGGCACTTACACAAAACACACTGCCGAGGGAATGACAGCCAGGGGTCACACTGTTCATGTAATGTCAAGGAGCATCACCGGAGAGTACTCCCGCACTCTTGCAAATGAAGTCATTGTGCATCGTATTCCTCTCCTGGATTTTAATCTCCCCCGTGGAAAAGCATTCTTTCCATTCCGGAAATTATGCTATAAAATGATACCCCACTCTCTTGAACGCCTTGCATGGGCAGAATCAGTTGCAAAAGCCCTTCAGAAGCTTCAGGGAAATGGTCATAGTTTTGATATCATCGAGCATCCCGAATGCGGAGCCGAGGGATTCCACATAAGAGGGCAAAAAGGAGTGTTGGTAACAAGACTCCACACCCCCTGGCAGCTGATCAGTGAGTTTGATCAGATCAAAGAAGCCCCGGGTGATCCGATACTGCTTACGCTGATGGAAAAACACTCAACCCGCAAAGCTCAACTGGTAACCAGTCCTTCGTGTGCGCTTGCTAATATTATGAAGAAACGCTGGAAACTGCGGGACATAGAAGTTATTCCAAACTCTCTCCCAGCAGATCAGTATGACAAAACAAGTGGCGGAGGGTGGATCTATACCGGCAGAGTTGAGATGAGGAAGGGTGTTCATATACTTCTGGATGCTTATGAAGAGCTCTGCAAAAGCCGCAGTTCTCTTCCTGCTTTGAAAATAATAGGCAGAGCATACGGGACAATGAAAGACGGCACATCTTACGGAGAACTGATCGGAAAGCGGATCAACAGTGCGCCGCTTAACGGCAGAGTAGAATGGATAGAGGGGCTGCCACTTTCCGATGTAAAGGGCCATCTTCTTGCATCATCGGTTGCAATCTTCCCTTCATTATGGGAGAATTTTCCATATGCTGCACTTGAGGCTATGGCTTGCGGGTTAACGGTTGTGGCTTCTGACTGCGGAGGGTATCCGGAGATGATCCAGCATGGGAAGAGTGGTTTACTTGTAAAGTCAGGCAGCAGAAGAGATCTGTCTGAAGTGCTCAAAAAGATACTGGATAACAAGGAAATGGCAAAAGAACTGGGTGACACTACCAGAAAAAGAGTCCAGAGCCATTTTAACACCTCCACAATTTGCGAATCTCTGGAAAGAATTTACGAAAAGGCATTAAGGGACAGATAGATGGGACATGGTTCAAAGCTCATAAAAAACTCTTTTTTTATACTGTTTAACACTGTATTCATGATGTTTACATCATGGATCATCTCCATCTGGATAGCCCGTCAGCTCGGGCCTGTAAATTACGGTATCTTCAATCTTGTGCTCTGGATTTCCGGTACCATGACGTGGGTGCTGGGGATGGGGCTTATTCATGCTATTACAAAGTTTGTAGCCGAGTACGACGGGCGGGGCGAGACAAAGAACCTTCGACCTATAATTTACTATGTCCTAAAAATCGAGATTGTCATTACTGTAATCACCACAGTGGTTCTTGTGTTTTTCCGTTCAAAAATCGCCGATTTTTTCTTCTCTCCGGAGGAATCGTTCCTGTTTTTTCTTGCTGCCCTGGGCCTTCTGCCGGGAATGGTGACAGCAATTCTTTCGGCTGCAATAGAGGGTATTCAGAAATTTGAGTATTTCACATACTCCAACCTCATCCTTACACCACTTTCCTTTATCTCTAAAATCATCGTTCTTATTATGGGCAAAGGGATAGAGGGCCTGCTCATGGTGATGCTTGTTTTTTCTTTCATCAACGCAATCTTCTATTACATAGTTCTTAAACGTGAAGGTGCACTTGAAAAGGGACCTGACAGTCTTTCATCAGAGATCAAAAAGAGAATACAGACCTATAACAAGAGTGTCATCGCGATATTGATTTGTGACAAGATAATCTGGGATAAGAGCGAAAACTTTTTCCTGGGGCGTTTCTGTTCTGCTGCCGAGATTGGGTATTACAATCTGGGTTACAATGTAGCCCAGCGCTTTGTTTCCATACTCCCCACCACATTCTGGCGTGTCCTCTTTCCCACCATGTCGTCATATTTCGGTTCCGGTGATAAGGAAAAGATGAGGCGTCTTTTTTTCCTCTCGACAAGATATCTTGCTTTCTTTTCATTTCCGGTTGGAGCTGCGGGTATGATACTCGCATATCAGATTATCCATTACCTTTACGGCCACGAATTTATCGGAGCACAGCGTGTGCTTCAGATAATGTTCGCAGCTTCAATATTCTCAAGCCTCTCAAACCCCGCATCAGCTATCCTTTATGGTTTCGAGAAACAGGCTTTTATTTACAAATACGGTTTTGTTCTGGCACTGATAAACATAGCACTGGACCTTCTTCTGATAAAGGCTTACGGAGCAGTGGGTGCGGCGGTCTGTTTCGGGATTATCACCGTACTGGCATCGGTTGGCGGGCTGATTTACACCAGCAGACTGATGAGTCTAAAATACCCTGTAGTTTCGGTTGCAAAAATCACCCTGTCCACTGTAATAATGGGAACAGTGATGGAGCTTATAATCAATCAGAACAGCGGAATACCCGGATTTGTAGTATCAATTTTCACCGGTACAGCAGTTTACCTGATCAGTTCTCTTGTGCTGGGAACGTTTGAAGAAGAGGATATGATACTGCTTCAGAGCACAAAGGCTGTTCTGCCCGGAAAAAGTAAAATACTGGTAGAACATCTCTGCAATCTGATGATGCAATTCAAGGGGATAAGCACATCAGAGGGAAGCGGGAAAGAGTGATCATCAATCAAGATTTGGCGCAGTGCTTAGATCATACCACTTTCCGATTACCCAGAGCCGCTCCTTGTCCCTCTCCAGATAAAACACCTGTTGTTCAATGGAAACAGTATACAATTCAACATCAGTATCACTGTTCTTTACCCTTATCTCCATTTCACTGCCTTCTACCATCAGTTCAACATTGACAGTGTCACCATTTTCATCAGTGATAAATCTCTTCCTTGTTATTATCGGTTCTATTGCAAATTTAATCTGCTCTGCATTTTTAAAGAGTTTTGTGTGGCTTTCTTTTTCCGGTTCTTTGGTCCAGAAAAAATAACTTTCTGAATTATCAATATATTGCAAATTAATATCAGGAGCTTCACGTTCTATATTGTACTTTGTCACAAATACGGAGCTGCCGGTGTTAAAGGAAGGGGCAACATAGAAACGGAATGATTCAGACAGAAGTTGCTCAAAAAGATCAATTCTCCTGGATTCATAAGATTCCACCAACTGACTTATGACACCGTCAGGTTTAGATCTGTTATACAATTCCATAGTAGGCTTTCCAGTTTCCGGGAAGAAAGGGTTGAAGCATTTTGGAATCACAATTAAAAACGGAAAAAGAAGTATCCGGAAAACTTTCCTGCCCATTTCTTCTCTATTCCTGTGGTGCAAAAAATGATTTTTCGTTACCCGATGGCATGTCGATCCATCTGCAGATCTGCCACCCCGTACTTCTTGCCAGTGCAAAATTGGAACTACCGGTAAAATCAGGTACAGTACTGCTCTTGTCAAGGAAAACAGTGTATCCGGTCTGTTCAAGGAAGATACTGTCTCCCTTTCTGGTAAAACTGCTGTCAACCCATTCGATACGGATCTCAGGGTATTCACTCTCAATCTGCCTGAGCTTGTCCTTTATCTGATTTTTATCATAGGGCAGCCCACCTCTGGAGTTTATATCTTTATATGTAAATGATTCAGAGAAAACCTCATCAAGATGCAGGCTTGTAAAGTTCTCACCTGAGTTCTCAAGCAGCTTTGAGAAGCTGAAACGGTCAGTTTCAATGATGAACAACGGCTCCTCAAACTGATTTCTGGGTGTGAATATACCGCATCCAGCTATGACAACCGTTAAAAAGGTAATCTGGATCGCAATTCTCATCTGAACTCCACCATTGCATTCAAGGAAATATCCCAGTTTCTCCTCAAATTATATTTTTTTCCATCAAGAGTGCTGAATATCCTTCCAATCTTCCCTTGCGCAGCGAAACAGCCGTTGTGAAACCTGAATTCCAGAAATGGTTCAATGGTTCTCAGGTCTTCAGCAATATATCTGTCATAACTATGCTGATATACATATTGAGAAATGTTACTGAAAGAGCTTGCCAAAGTCAAATCAATAATACTGTGATTCATTCTGAGCAGGGCCAGGACACTGTAATCATTATTCTTTTTCTTGACAGCATAATAATCCACTCTCTCGATTGAATCTGCATCGAAATATGCCGCACCGTACCATTCGCCATTATCATAGTAGATCTGATTCCATGAAATTTGTGTCAGCAGTTTCTGGTTTATTTTCCAGCACCCTGACAAAGTTGATGAAAATTTCCTGGAAAGAGGGGGCGGATCATTCTTATGAACATGCTTGAATTTAAAATCGGTAATTTCAGATTCAGCAAACAGCCGCTCATGGAACCTGATACTTCCCTTCTCAAAGGCGGCATCCATCCCCACCCGGTATTCATCTTTAGATTTACTGTTACCGCTGTTCATCTCTCTGAAATAGTACAAATAAGTTCTGGCATATTCACCCCAGGCACTGAGGGAAAAATATGAGAGGCTGTCTGCATTGAATGCGGCCCTGTGCATAATCCTGATAAGGTCACTCTCATCCTGGTTGCTTGTATCCCCGTCTTTTGTCAGGATCGTCTGTAAAACCTTATACTTTTTAGAATCTTTGGAAGCATGAAGCTCATAGCTAATTGACAGGTTTTCCGGCAGTCTGATTGTGAGTTCATGATCCGTAAATGCTTTATCATATCGGTAATCATTGATGTGAGTGGGAAGTTCCTCGGCATTGAGTAAAGCGCTGGAATTGTCATCTTTGTATAACTTGTCCAGATTTCCCCATGTTAACTCAATCCCTCCGATATAGTCAAAGAAATAATGATCAAGGCTGGAAAGCTGAAAGTTCAGGGTATGGGAAGTATTGAGAAGATTATTGAGAGATTTTGGCTCCTTGGGATAATCCACGGTGTTAAGCCCGTAGAGATAGTACATCGCCGGTGCAAAACCAAACCTGGGTGCTGCCCTTAGCCCACCTGAGGCTGTCAGAGAGTGTCGGATACGCCAGGGCGAGCTCTGATAAACCCCGCTTCCCAGATTAGTACGCAGGTAGACATCTTTGCCATTTAGCAGGGAATCTCCTGCATAGATGAAAATGGAATCGCCACTGGGCAGAGTGTTTTTGTAAAGAGCAGATCCCATTATCAAACCCAAACCGTTGTTCCTGATTTGTTTACCTATTCCCTGAAAACTTATAAAGAGCGGAAGGTTTCCTACAGGCCGGGATGGATCTCCCAGACTAACCCCGCAGAAGTATCCCGGATCACTGTCATACCCTTCCCAGTCAGTACCCAGCAGCCCCCCCCTTATATTATCATTCCATCCATAAGCCGCGATTCCAGCCCTTGTCTCAACGGGAATTCCTTTAAAATTGGTTTTAAGCACAGGCCCCACATCAACCATGGAATGAAAAGAACTACTTTTTTCCCTGATCTTGTATGAAGCCACTGGTGTCCACTCGATTCCAAAGCTGTCAGCCGGGAAAGGATATCCGGGCCAGAGCATCTTTCCTGAAAAATCGTAGGACTGGATTTTTGTATTACTATTATAGTAAGTAAAGAGGAAATCACTGAGTTGTGTTAATTGAGAATTGTTGCCGGTTCTCTGAAAATTTATTGTGCTCCTGTTTGTGAGTATCTCATAGTATGAAAATTGATCCGACAGCTTCAGATATGAAGAATCTTCTTGTGGTGGTTCGTTTTCCGGAACAGCAAACATGAGAGGCCAGTAATTGCTTTGCGACAATACAGGAAAGGAGATGGCAAAAAAGAGAAACAATGCCGGAAAACCCGGAATCCGGTATCGTTTTTTGCGAAAATGAAAACTGCACCAGTTCCTTATGCTCAGACAGGTTCCTTTTTTAATGAAAGTGATTTCCTGAACAGTTTCAGCCACAGATTAACATCGAGGTCCTCGGGACGGGACAGGGGATCTATTCCTGATTCCTCAAAAATCCGGCGGTAATCCTGCTTTGATATCAGACCATCTCCCAGAACCTTGGCCAGGGTCTTTCTTCGCTGTGAAAATCCCCTGCTGACGAATGCAAAGAAAGTCTCCCACTTGTCTCTCTCAAGTTTCGTTTCAAGATCTTCATCGATTATTATCTGAAATACAGTTGAATCAACATTAGGTCTGGGGAAGAAAGCCCCGGGTGGAACATGAAAGAGGATCCTGGGGGTTCCGAAAAACGCACAGAAAATTGTCAGAAACCCGTTGGTTTTACTGTGTGGTCCCGATGCGATCCTCTCACCAACTTCTCGTTGTACCATGAAAGTACAGGAAAGAATATCATTTCCATAGTAAAGTGTCTTCTTTAGTATCAGCGCTGCGATTGAGTATGGAAGATTTCCGACAACATGAAGCGGAAATCCGGCTGTGGAGTAATCGAATTCCATAATATCCTGATTATGAATGACATGCCTGCCCTCACCAAGTTTCTCTCTGAGCCTCTCAACCGCCTCAGGATCAACTTCCACCAGATGAAAATCCGGGAAACGCTTTTTCAGGTAAACACTCAGTGCACCCTGTCCAGGCCCGATCTCCAGCACATTTTCACCGGAGCCGGCCGGAACCGATTCAGCAATTCTTTCAGCATACCTCGTTGAGGTCAGAAAGTGCTGCCCAAGGTGTTTTTTTGGCCTCATAAAACTGTTTCCCAAATTCATTTCATAACAGAAACAATTACAGATTAGCCCCAGGGGTGAATTTTGCCATTGTTCTGCTGCGAAATCAAAGGATATGATTGTTATACAGATACTCCCAGTATTAAATTTAAATAAAATTCTTTAATATGCACCATCCGTTCTCAAAAGGAGAGATGAATGAAGCCTTTTACTGCAGCCCTCATCCTGGTCGTTCTTATGTTAGTTCCGGGATGTAAGCAGAAGAAGAGTTCTTCAGATACTCCTCCCCAGACTCTAAGTGTTCAGAGCGAAACAAAGCCGGTTAATTTCGTTCCTCCCCGGGATTCTGTCATCTCTGCAGAGAAGATAAAAATCTGGCTGTCATGCAACCCGCTTCTGGATTCATTGACTACGATGTATTCTGATTCCTTCAAAATAGAGGAACCGGAAAGAAGAATGCGGTATCAGGAGGTTTTCTCAGCAGCACAGGACAGGATCTGTGTCCGTGCAGGGCTTCCAGGCGGCTATAAAGAGTATAAGTGGATTATGAACGCCATGGGAAACCCCAAAAACAAAGCAGCTCTGGATTCTTCCGGGGCAGAAGTGTTCTAAAAACCCACCCTTTTTCCTTCTTTTCTGATTTCATCTGTGGGGGAGTTATGGACTCAGCCTCCCCATAAATTTCGTGGTCCCCAAATTGCCCCACTAATCTCCATGGCCTGCTATCTTGGCACGTCCGGATGGACCTATGATCATTGGAAAGGAGTCTTTTATCCGGATACAGTTCCCAAAAAACGCTGGTTCGAGTACTACAGCAGCAGGTTTGATACTGTAGAACTCAATGCATCTTTTTACCGGATCCCCACAATAAAAACAGCACTTGGCTGGTATAACCGCTCACCGGCAAATTTCCGATTCGCTGTAAAGATGTCACGTCTGGTTTCACATGTCAGGAGACTTAAAAATTGTGACCGGGAATTGGAATGGTTTTTCTCTTCAATGGAACCTTTAAAACCGAAAACAGGCATCATACTTATCCAGCTCCCCCCCAATCTCAAGAGCGATCTAAAACGTCTCGATGATTTTACAGCCCGGCTACCATCAGACCAGGCATTTGCCTTTGAGTTCCGTAATGTCTCCTGGTATTCAGAGGAAACCTACGCTCTGTTAAGAGAGCGGGGACATACTTTCTGTATTCATGATATGTCTGGTCTGGCCACCGATAAAATCATCACTGCTGATACTGTTTACATCCGGTTTCACGGGCACGATTCCCGATATGGAGGAGACTATCCGGATGATCGCCTGAGTTCCTGGGCGGAATGGATACGGGAGCAATTAAAAAAGGAATTATCTGTCTATGCCTATTTCAACAATGACATCGGCGGGTTCGCAGTAAAAAATTGCATTCGTCTCAAGGAATTTTTATGAGGGAACTCAAGTGTGCCGGAATGGCCGGCACACAGAAATGCTCAGATCTGCCTCGCAAGGGCCTGGAGCCTCTTAATTCTCTCTTCCATTGGCGGATGAGTGCTGAAAAGTGATGCTATCCCGCCACGGAACGGATTAACTATAAAGAGGTGGGCTGTAGAGGGGCTTCCCCCGGCCATGGGAATCATCTGAGAGCCTCTCTGGAGTTTGGAGAGTGCGTTTGCAAGTGAGAGGGGTTTCCCGCTGATCCTTGCCCCTGATTCATCTGCAGCATACTCTCTGGATCTTGAGATTGCCATCTGGATCAGCATTGCGGCTAGTGGCGCCAGTATGGCCATAGCCAGCGCTCCCAGGGCTCCGCCGCGATCGTTATCATCTCTGCGCATCCCGCCCCACATTGCGGACCACTGCACCATGTGCGCAATCCAGGTAATCGCACCTGCTATTGTGGCTGCAATAGTGCTGGTCAGAGTATCCCGGTTCTGAACATGGGCAAGCTCGTGAGCCATGACCCCTTCCAGCTCATCCTCACTCAGCAGGCGCAGGATCCCCACAGTCGCTGCCACGGATGCGTGACTGGGGTTGCGGCCAGTTGCAAAAGCGTTTGGTGATTCACTATTGATTATGTAAACTTTGGGCATTGGCATCCGGGTGCGTTCCGCCAGCCTCTCAACGACATTGTAAAGTACCGGCGCATCACCCTTCGAGACCTCTTTTGCCCTGTACATTGCCAGCACAATTTTATCGGAAAACCACCAGGAACCAAAATTCATGACTCCTGCAATAATAAGAGCCATTGTTGCTCCATGTGATCCTCCCAGGTAATTACCCAGGACAACCAGAAGGCCTGTAAGAGCTCCCAGCAGAACAGTTGTTTTCAAGGTATTCATTTGCTCTGTATCTCCTGTTTTTCAAGGTAAGGTGCTTAATATAATGTTCCTTTTATTCTAAAGCAACTACGATTATGGACTGTTTTTATTATCCCCGGCAAGGGCTGAGCATTAATCTCAGGCACTCCATTTGCAATTTCTAATTTCTGTATCAAAAAGGCCTTCTCTACAGGGAGAAAACTATGAACCATTTCAGAGTAATGCTGCTTACAGCTTTGATACTGGCAGTTCAATGCACTGTCTTCCAGCGCCGTGACGGAAATGGGGGATCATCACCTGATGAGGCACTTGCAAGAGCAGAAATAACCGGTTTTCTTCCAAACACTATCAAGGGGACACTCTACTTTAATCTGGTTGAGGGGAGAGGTCTTGTAGTCACCGGAGAGATCGAGGGATTACTTCCTGAGAGTACATACGCCATGCATATCATGAACGGAACCTGTGACTCCGGCAGTGTCCTTACCGATTTTGATCCAGGCAATGCACAGAGCCATGGCCAGCCATGGCTCTCACCAAGCCAGAAACGGGCAGGTATCCTTCCAAACATAACAGCCAATGGAGATGGCAAAGCAGAAGTGGAGGTTGAAGTTCCCTGTCTCGATGTTGTTCCGGGATCGTCTTTCTCAGTTCTGGGTCGTTCCATAATCATTTTCTCCGGGCCGGACAATTTCCAGACAGGGCCAGCCGGTCAGAAAATCGCTTGCGGGAGAATCTCTGCCACTACTCCTGAACCGGTGCAATAGAGTCCAAGAACAAACCAAAATCGGGTTTTCAAAACAACAATCTCGCAATTTCCCGTACTCCATACTATTTTTATTTAAATCTGCTCCTTTAAGATGCTATCTATAGATAACCTCATCAGTGCTCAACAACACTGCTATTGAGAGTGGTTGAAACAAGACATCAAGGATTCTTATGGCAAAACGGGTCAGTGATTTGAAAGTACGATGTATTTATCCACATTTCCGCAAGTTTCTGGAAGGTCATCATGAGCTTGATTCTCATCTGAAAAGATACCTGGTAGGCAATTATACCATGCCTCCCTCACTGGCGATCCCGATCATTGCTGCCCTTACTCCTCCCGAAGTCCAGTTGAATTTAACTGATGATAATATACGCCAGGAAATAGATTACGATGAGGATGTCGATCTGGTTGCCATAAGCTGTTTTACTCCCCAGGCAAAGCGCGCTTATGAAATCGCCGATGAATTCCGGAAGAGAAAAAAGAATGTCATATTGGGAGGAATCCATCCTTCGGCTCTTCCAGATGAGGCAATTACCCATGCCGACTCAGTCTGTATCGGGGAAGTTGAACCGGTGTGGAATGAAATTCTGGAGGATTGCGCAAAAGGATCACTTAAAAAGTTCTACACCCACAGTATCCCCTATTCTCTTGACCAATTCCCTGTTCCCAAGCGGGACATATTTCCCCGTGATGTTTACAAGTGGGATGCACATCTTGTGTTGACTACCCGCGGATGTCCGGTGCAGTGCGGAGGTTGCCCTATTCCCGGAAAAGAGGGAACTTCTGTGCGTTTACGCCCTGTTGAAAATATAATCGAAGATATAAAAGGGATGCCCTATAAGGAGTTCTACATCGCCGATGACACTATCATGCTGCCCGGAAAGAAGTACTCGATTTTCCTGCTGAAGCTGATGGAACAGACAAAAGATCTCAATGTTAACATCTTTCTTGCATCAACGATGATGATGATGCCTGATCCGGAATTCTACAGGAAGCTCAGGGAAGGCGGCGCCAGTTCGATCTATACGATCTTTGGATTCGACAGAGTATCATCCCGCCTTTTGAGTCCGGAATGCACAAAAGATGAGTGGCAGAAAGGAATCGATCTTGTCAGAATGATAGAAGATGCGGGTATACATTTCTTTGCCTCTTTCGGTGTTGGATTTGATAATCAGGATTCAGGGGTTTTCGACAAGATACTCAGATTCGCCTACGAAAGTAAAATTGATCTTGCTGAATTCTACATTATCACACCATTCCCGGGAACACCTTTCGGGAAACAGTGTGAGGCTGAGAACAGAATTCTTCACAGGGATTACTCGCGATGGAACCACGGCAACATCGTTTTCAAGCCAAAAAATTTCACTGAAAAAGAACTAATGGATGGTTTTTATTACCTGTGGAAATCCTTTTACAGTGACAAACAGCATGGTGACACCCTGAGGTCTTTCTCTTTGAGTGATTCAGTTTCCAAGTCCCTGAATGAAATGGCACATTGATGAGTCTTAGCAGGTACATACAATCTCCTGAATTGCTCAGGAATATTAGCGGCAGTAATCCCGAAGAGCTTAAAAGAGAAGTATTGGACAGGGGGAAACGCTGGTATTCTGAAAATCCCGGTGAGGTAGAATTAATAACAGAGAATCTCCGCAAGCTGGAGATACCTTTTACCGCAGAGCTTGTAGAGAAAATCAAGATCAATGTTATACTCCACTACTATGAAAAACTCCTTCCGTTGTGCGGAGGAGCGGACTTCTACCACTCATTTCTGAAAAAGCATGTGGATTGCTCTGATGCCGCTGGTATTCTGCGTAAATCAATCGAGAGTGGAAATGGGATTCTTCTGACAATAGCGCATTTTGGAGCAGTCGAGTTTCTGGTTCCATCTCTTTCTACTTACAAGGTTCCGCTCAATGCCGCATTGCGTTTTACAACAGAGCAGTTTTCCAGAATGGCCGCGCAGCAGTCAAGGCACATGGAGGAAAGCGGGCTGTTTGGGCCAATAAAATTCATAGAGATCGGCAAACCCGGAACAGCAGCAGCGCTTGAAATGGCGGCTGCAATCAGGCGCAAAGAGGTGCTGGTTTCGGTTTTTGATGAGAAGACACCATACTCAAAGCCGGTTTTTCTTTTCGGGAAAAAAGTATACGGTGGCTCGGGACTTGACAAGCTTCTGGCATTTACTAATGCAACTGTGGATCTTTTTACCGCTTTTATGATAAGAGACGGCAATGACAGCTATAAGCTTGAGCTGTTCAAGCTTCCACCTGACCGTGATGGTATGCTCGATATGATGTACCATCATCTGGAAAACATGGTCAGGTTAGCCTGCGAACAATGGTATTTCCTTCACGAAGAGATACCGTTTGTGTAATGTTTTTCAGGCGGCAAGGGCACTAATATAAACATCCTCAGGCTGCACGCCTACAAACTCCCTCTCTATTTTCCCATCCTTAAATATTATTACTGTGGGAATTCCGGTTATACCGTACTCGTTTGATGTAACCGGATTTTCATCAACATTGATCTTGAAAACCTTCACCTTCCCTGCCATCTTTTCACTTATTCTGTCCATAATCGGACTTACCATCCTGCATGGCCCGCACCAGGGAGCCCAGAAATCTACTATCACAGGAATTTCTGACTCTATCACATCATTCTTGAAATTGGCATCCGTTGTCTCTTTTGTCATCCCAGACCTCTGATTAAGATGTTTAGGAAATGTCTTAAACTATGATTAACCTGATTATGATGATTTACCTGATAAATAATGCAACCGTGATGCCATTTGACCGTTGAGTAAGATGATCAGAAATGTCTTTAACTATGATTAATCTGATTAAGATGATTTACCTGATTTTAACCGGAGAAAAAGAATCATTGCACTCTTTCCGCTGTCACTCCTATTTCTCTTTCACTCTCTACCTGATTGAGAAAAACCAGTTTCTTCTTCCAGTGACCCGACCTGAAACGCAGAAAGAGCAATGGTCCAAATATAATGAACAGGGTAATTATCATAATCCAGACAACCTTTGGAGAGGCACCAAAAACATTAAACATCAAAAATGCCGTTAACGCGAACATAAAATTCATGGAAACAGAAATCACCATAGTCCAGAATGTATCCCCGGCCCCTCTCAGTGCACCGCTGGAAACAATGAGTACAGCATCAGCAATTACATAGAAAGCTATGAACCGAACCATAAACTCTGCCAACTCCTGAATCTGTTCGAAACCGGAGGATACCTCTAATGGCCGGAATAGATTGACCATGTGTTC
>JAAYIG010000171.1 GCA_012523595.1 Fibrobacter sp. | reverse complement strand
TGTTAGCGGGCAGTTAAAACCGGCCAGAAATGGGCACTTTTTGAAGCCCAAAACCAGCCACCCTGTTTAGACGATCCCTAAAATAAATTCATTCTTTCTGCAGGCTTCAACAGAAAGGGTGAGAATTCATGGGGAACAATCTCAGGATGGAAAAACAGCAACAAATTCAAGTACTTACAGGATTAGGATGGACAGATCGAGCCATAAGCCGCAGTACCGGAATAAACCGGGGTACGGTATCGAAATACAGAAAAGCATTTCAAAACCGGCCAGAAGTGCCCATCGACTCTAATTTACCAGCTTTTGAAAACCAGCCAAAAGTGCCCACCGGTTCGGAAGGTGATTTTAGTCAAAAGCAGCCAGAAGTGCCCGCCGACCTTCCACCTTTGCCCATCACCAATAGTACACAGATTCAACCCTATACAGGAAAAATCCGCGATGGTCTTCTACAGAAACTCACAGCACAGCGGATTTACCAGGATCTTGTTGAGGAGCATGGGTATAAAGGCAGCTATGATGCAGTAAAGCGGTATGCCCGTAAATTGCGTAGAAAGGTTCGTGGTTTTTCCGATCGACTCGAACACATTCCTGGTAGAGAGGCACAGGTTGATTTCGGTAAAGCAACCTGCCGTATTCTTATTGGAGGGAAATGGAAAAAGGTATGGCTTTTTAAGATGACACTTAGCTGCAGTAAACATGCCTATGAGGAATTGGTTGAGAGGCAGGATCTGGAGACTTTTCTGCGTTGTCATGAACGTGCATTCGCTTTTTTCGGCGGTGTCCCCGAGATAGTCACTATTGACAACCTGAAAGCTGGTGTCATTGAGGCAAGCATATTTGACCCGATCCTTAATGAAACATACTTGAAGTTCGCAATGCACTGGAATTTTGCAGCAAACCCCTGCATACCTCGCCGACCGGAACATAAAGGTATTGTAGAAAGGGATATCGGTTACACAAAACACAATGCTCTTGACGGCAAGCAATTCAACAGCCTTGCGGAAGCAAATGCATACTTGCGTTATTGGAATAAACGATGGGCACGTACCCGTATACACGGAACCACCCGTTGCCAGGTGTGGAAACTTTTCTGTGATATAGAACGTTCCAGACTTCGGCCGTTGGCGGAACATGCGTTTGTATTTTTTACGGTATGTGTCCGTAAAGTGGATGTTAACGGATGTATTGAAGTAAAAAGAGGATTTTACCGTGTCCCGCCTCGCCTGGTCGGCGAAACGGTTGTGGTTCACTACAACCAGCAGTATGTACAAATCTATTCTGGAGGACAGTTTGTTATAGCTCATATGCGTCTTGAACGCAAGGGAGCAGTCAGTGATGCTCCTGAGTGCCTGCCGAAATGGAAACATCCCAACCTGGAAAGTCAGGAACGATATTACTGCCGTAAAGCACGCGATATCAGTCCTGCTCTTCATAATGTGGTGTATGAGGTTTTGTGCACTGATGACCCGTTGTCAATACGACGTGTACGAGGTATTCTAAATTTATCAAAAAAATATACCAAAGAGGTTGTTGAGTGTGCTGCCCGTGATGCAAAGATCTCTTCTCCGATCCGACTGCATAAATTCCGTGCACTGTGTGAAAAATATGCTGCTAACGCAAACTGTGAAGAAGGTAACCCGGAATTGACGCAAAGCCATGAACTGATACGCCCCCTTGATGAGTATGAAACATTAATTTCTGAAAGGATCTCATTATGACTATAGATACATTGCAGCTCTCTCTGAAATCCCTCCGCATGGGTGGTATGTCCAGCAATCTTCCAGTGCGTTACCAGGAAGCCCGGAGCCACGAGCTTGATTACCTGGATTTCCTTCACAATCTGGTTTCAGACGAGTTAGCCCGCCGTCAGGGTAACCTTCTTAACCGGAGAATTAAACTGGCACGCTTTCCCCAACTCAAAACAATTGAGGATTTCGATTTTGATTTTAATACAACTATAAAGAAAAAGGACATTATGGCGTTATGTACCTCTAACTTCATCTTCAAAAGTCAAAACATACTTTTTATCGGGCCTCCTGGTGTTGGGAAATCCCATCTGGCCATCGGGCTTGGCATATCTGCAATTCACAACGGATACACCGTTCTTTATAAAAGTGCTTTTGATTTAGTACTTGAGATGGCTGATTTTGAAACTGCAAGACAAAGACGGGAATATCTGAAATCTCTGGTAAAAGTAAATCTTCTGATCATCGATGAGCTTGGCATGAAGAAAATGCCTCAGAATGCATCTGACGATCTCCTTGAGGTAATCCACAGACGACACATGACTGGATCAACAATTATAGCAACAAACAGGATCGTGTCCGATTGGAATGTCATTCTGGGAGACACTGCTGCTACGGCGGCCATTCTGGACCGGTTCCTTGAAAACGCGGAGGTGTTTACAATTAAAGGAAAAAGTTACCGTTTAAATAATAAATCAAGAAAGGAGGAGTAAACCCAGATTATTTTCATAAAGTGGCTGGTTTTGAAGTGCCCATATGTGGCCTGTTTTAAAGTGCCCGCCGACAAACAGATACGTGCTCACAAAACTGGATACTACCGCAGTTTTGCTAAACATCTCCTTGAAAAAACGATCATGAGGAGTTTGCAACCGTTTTCTTTTCATGAAAAACAATATACATAAGGGATGACAGGTTATAATTCCTCAAAGATTTCATTTCTCTGGGATAAAAAACGGGGTCCAATATCGGATTATCCCGTCCCTTTAGAGCTGGTCGGGAGAGAGAATTAGTACTTAAAGACCTTGGAGATTATAGCAGAGCCATGGAACTGTTAGAAAAAGCATTAAGATCAGCAGAGAAGAATTTTAGATTCGAGCATCGGTTTTTAAAGATCTTGGAAAATATAGAGAGGCTTTGCAATTATCGGAAAAATCAATATCGATATTTACTAAAGTATATCCTGAAGGGCATTCGAATATTTCCACTGCAGAAAACTTATACAATTCAATTATTGATATTTTAAATACGAGAGAATGCGACTCAAGTGTAGTACCTAAAAGTACTTAAAACATCGATGAATTCAGAAATATCACGATTTTCGGTATCATCCACCGTTTCGTCTGTATACGTACAATCATAAAATTCATGCCAATCGTGATCTACACTAATATCAATTTCTGAAAGATGTAAATCCTTAACCTTTAAATCTGAAGCTACAAAAAACATCCTATCGATCAGTTTATTACTAATCATCTGTTTAATATATTCTTTTTGCAATTTATATTTATTGCAGAATGTCACTTCTCCCCAATTTTTGAAATTACAGGCATCTCTATGCAGATAGATGAACTTAATATTTTTCTCCATTATTATTACCCAACCGATAGCTTTGCACTTTCTTTCCAAATATATGAAGGCAACGGATTCAATAACTTCCAGGTTATATTCATAGGTTGACTGCCTTCATAAGTCACAAACTCAACAGGTCCTACATTCACAAAACCCATTGTACCATAATCGTCGTTACTCTGTTCACGCACAAAAAGGATAATCTTTTTCCCCTCTTTCTTGTGATTTCTGTAAGATAATCCCTTTCCTCTCTCCGGATGAGCAGAATTCTGTGTTTGCCAATGAAATAAATCTTCACTTATAGCATAATCCTGATACATGGTAGTTGGAGAAAACTTCTTTTCACTTTTTTTCAGTGTTACAAAGAGAAGCTCAACATTGAGACGTTTGATTTCATGTACACCTTCCCTACTGGATACTTTTCTTTCGAATGTGTGTTCCCCAAAGGCTGCCAGTATCTGATCTCTTCCATACCTGGAATAAATACGTAAAGCAGTCTCTATACCAATATTCATCTCCAGTTCTGTAAAATCCAGCCTGTCCAGAAGGTATTCTAAGACCTCTTTAAGCTCATCAACCAACTGAATATTTGAGATAATTCTTTTTATACTCTCCGACAGAGATGAAAAACCAAGTTTATTTCCTGGTTCCTGCCAAAAATCATAATGTACCATCATTGCCATCTGGTTTTCAACAACGCTATTTACATTCCACTCAAAATTATTTTCTATAAGTTTTTTTATAAACGACAAATAGGAATAGGATGTACATTGTAGAATGCGCTTTTGAATCGCTCTATATATAATCTTCTCTAAACTCTCATCTAATCGATCCTCCAGAACCCCGGCTCGTACACAAAAACGACTCCACCCACTGCCATTTGCTTTATATAGATCTTCAATGGTTACATTTGGATAAAATCTCAGAAAATTACCTATAGTTAACGGTGCAATAGAATTGTACCTGAAAGATCGTATCCACCCTATTATGTTTCTGGCAGATGCAATTGCAGATTTTATGTTTTTCAGGATATGTTCTTTTGCCTTTTTTTGTAATACAATAGAACACCCTAAAGGTAAATGAGGGAAATCCTGTTCTATTTCATCTTTAATTGAGATGTGGCTTTTTCCCACCATTGCTCTGAACTTTGAAGAAAAATCATACTCAGGTCTACTATTGCCAACAAAATCCAGAACAGTCAGGCACTCTTTACCTTCGGATAATCGTAAACCCCGTCCCAACTGCTGAAGGAAAATTGTCAAACTTTCCGTTGGCCGCAAAAACAATACTGTATCGATTTCCGGTATATCTATGCCTTCATTAAAAATATCCACCACAAATAATACATTAATGTCTCCACGCTGAAGCTGCTGCCGAAGTACAGTTCTTTCTTCACTGTTTTTACTTGTTAAAACAGCCGCTTTTATGCCTTTAAGCAGAAATTTCCGAGCCATGTACTCCGCATGATCCTGTGATACACAAAACCCAAGGCATTTTATCTTTGTCAGATCTCCTATGATTTCCTGCATATTGCGGACAATATGTTTTACACGCTCATCATTTGCTGTATAGATTCTTGACAACTCCGATGGCAGATACCTTCCTCGCTCCCATTTTACTCCAGAAATATCTACAGTATCTTCAATACCAAAATATTGAAAAGGACAAAGATATCCTTTATTAATGGCATCTGTTAAACGCAATTCAGCTGCAATTGTTCCGCAGAAATCCCCGAGGATATCGCTTCCATCATGACGTTCAGGTGTAGCAGTCAGACCCAGCAGGATTTTTGGTAAAAAATGGTTCAGTATAGGACGGTAGCTTTCTGCTGCAATATGATGAACTTCATCGATGATGATAAAGTCATAATAATCTGGTGTCAATCGGAGAGATCTCAGACGATTATTCAGTGTCTGAACGGATACAAAAAGATGCCTGTAATGTTGTGGTTCTATTCCACTTACCCAAAGTTCTCCAAAAGAAGAATCCCGTAGAATTGCCCTGAATGTATCTCTGGCTTGTTTTAATATTTCTTCACGATGAGCTACAAAGAGTAATCTGGCATCTGGCTTTTTTCTGTAATATGATCGAAAATCAAAAGCAGATATGACCGTTTTCCCTGTACCGGTTGCGGCAACAACAAGATTTCGCCACCGGTTGTGAATAGTCCTCTCGGCTGTTAATTTCTCAAGTATCTGCCTTTGATACACATGCGGCTCTATATCAAAAAACAATGGGAGTTCTTCTGAACTCTCACCCCGGGCCAGCTTTATCGATTGCTTGAGTTTTTTTCGATGTTCTGCATCACCGTAATTGTAGATCTCAAACTCCGGTGAAGCCCAGTAAGTTTCAAAGGTAGATTTAAACTTGCTTAAAATGTGTGGAATTTCTTGTGAAGTAACTTTAAGATTCCATTCCAATCCACTGGTAAGAGCAGATCTAGAAATGTTTGATGATCCTATGTATCCGGTATCAAATCCATTATATCTTCGAAAGATATAGGATTTTGCATGAAGTCTCTCATGCGAGATATTGTAATTCAGTTTAACTTCTGCATTAGGAAGACCTGCAAGAAATTCTACGGCTTCAACATCTGTAGCACCCATATATGATGTTGTAATAACTTTTATCTTTCTTCCACTTCGGGCAAATCGGTTTAACTCATCTGCAAAGACTCGAATTCCGGTCCATTTAATAAATGATACTAACCACCAGATCTCATCCGAAGACAATATCTCTTTTTTTAATTCCGATTCCAAAGATAACCCAGCATTGCTTCCGGTAAACAGCTCACTCTGAGAAAGACCGGTTTTAGGGGTTATTTCAGCTACATACTTTTGAAGATCTCTTTCG
>JAAYIG010000170.1 GCA_012523595.1 Fibrobacter sp. | reverse complement strand
TCGTCCCCGAAACCATGAGACGCCGTTTTTCAAGCTAGTGCGAGATCATTTCGATGAGTTTGAGAATGTTTATTTCGAGCGGTATCAGGCAAAATATGGTTACTGGAGACCGGTAATCCGCTCGTCGCTCCTCTTGTTATCAGGACCACCAAAGAAGATCAGCTTTACTTCAGAAAAAGCAATACTATCTTAGATGATCTCTCATCTTAATTAATTCCAGTGCAGTTGATTGGAGAAGATATGAAAAGGTATTCATCTTTTTATTTTTCTGCTTTACTCATTATTACATCATACATAACACAGATCACAGGAGAACCAGCCGAAACCGGCATCATCGAAGAAGAATCTCCGGTTTCTTCTGAAGAAAGTCCCGGAAGTATGTCAAATGACACTATTGAGAATTGGCGGGGAGCTCCCTTATCGAAGGGTGAAGGCTGCAATGTCATACTTCGATAAACTCCCCGCTACGCCCGAGCGCTACGCGGAGGCGAGCAGTATGAGCGATACTGTTTAAACCTCTGAACCTCTGAACCTCTATTTTTTGTTTAAAACTGAAACATCAGACATTCAATATTTAAACACATTCAGAGCCTTGCGGGATTGCGATGCTTTATTTCATGCACCACTGTGGGCTTAAATAGATATGGCACATCTTTTGATTAGTCCAGAAAAACGAATGACAATTCAGTTCTTCCCAAACGTACAGGAGGTTTATATGGTATGGAATGTTGACATCTTCAACGAAATGGACCGGCTCCGCAGAGAAATGAATAATCTGATGTCAAACTATGAAACAGCTGCCGGTTCTGCCGCTACTTTTCCTTCGATTAATGTTTATGATGGAAAAGACAGTCTGATTGTCAGCGCAGAACTTCCGGGCCTTACAAAGGATCAGGTAAGCATAGTTTATTCTGACGGCATGCTGACCCTTTCAGGAAACCGGGAACCGGTTCTGGCTGCCAAAAAATTAAGTGCGCTGCGCAAGGAGCGCCCTGAAGGGAAGTTTGAGAAGAGCCTGCGCATTCCGGTTAAAATAGACCAGAACGGGATAAGCGCCTCGTTCACCAATGGCATATTGACAATATCACTTCCAAAAGCCGAAGAAGCTAAACCAAAGACAATTAAAATTGAAGCTTAACTGACAGGAGGATAAGACCATGGCTACTGATCTTGAAAAAAGAGGACAGCAGGAGGTAAGCAATACCGCTGCAGAACAGCTCAGACACAGCGGTCAGGCATACAGCCCCGATGTAGATATTTACGCATCAGAAGACGAGGTGGTTTTTGCTGTTGATGTACCCGGTGTGGGCAAGGGGGATGTAAATATCCAGATTGACGAAACAAATACACTGGTTATCCAGGCCAGAAATTCTCAAAAAGAGTCGGACAACATAGCTATTCGTCAATACCGGATCGGTGATTTTTACCGTGCGTTTCAAATTTCAGACGAGTATGATAAAGAAAAAATCAAAGCCGCACTGGAAAATGGCCTTCTGCAGATCACGATTCCCAGAAAAGAATCGGCGAAGCCCAGAAAAATTGAAATAAAAGCCTGAATGCAGAAAAAAGGGCTCTCTTTAATTAAGAGCCCTTTCTCACTACGGAATACAAAAAATAATTGATAGTGGCTTGTGTTAACTATTGCCTGTCTTCATCGGTCAAAAGGTTGCTTTCTGAACTATCCTTACCGACTTTTTCTGTGACATCGATGAATCTGTAAGGCTTGGACCAGGTGGAAAAGTAACTTTTGTGCTCCAGCAGTTGCAGATCGGTATGGAAAAGGCCGTTCAGAATGACTCTGAAGGTATTTACAGGACTCATCTCTGCCCAGGTGGTGCACTGCTCCGGGGCATAGACAGCATTTAATATACTCATTCTCTCCGGGACATCTGTTTTCTCAATTTCCTCGAAACTCAATACCGAACCGGGACCATGGTCTGACTGGATTATGATTACAGGGGGTTCCGGCGAGTTCTCCAGTATAGACTTCACCATGTCCCTGGTTTTGCGGGAAATAAAATCATATTGCTTTTTGTAAAGTGCCCGGTACCCATCTACTGTATAACCTCTTTCCAGAAAAGAAAACGGGCCCTTCTGAACAGGTTTACTTCCATCACTGTTGAATACAAATGGCGGATGAGGAGCCAGAATATGCGCAAAAACAAAGAATGGGTGGCCGGAATGGGTTGACAGCCGGCTCAACTGATCAAAGGTGTACAAGATCCTTTTTCTCTGCAGATCAAACTGATCAAACTGGATTTTCTTAAGGAGAGCCGGAATTGGAGTAAGTGAGAGGACACCGTTGCTGAAATCATCCATTGACCATCTTGAAGAGAGCCAGAGATCGGTACTTTTGATATTTGTAGGCCAGTAACCAGTGGCGAAAGAGACTGTAGTGTATCCTAACTTGTCCAGAAAAGAAAACATCCGGTTATTCCATATCAGGTTTCTCAGCGGCCGGATATCATTGCTGTGGGTACCTGCATTCTTTGTCAGATTGTCCAGATAATCATAATTCAATGAGGAAGCAAGTGAAAGGACTGTCTGGCAGTAATTGGATGTGGACCGTTCGGCGATGAAAAAACCTTTCTCTTTCAGGAAAGGAACCAGAACAGTATCTGTGCTGCCATATCGGTCCTGGAAAATGTCTTTACGTGCAAAGCCATCAAGGATTATGTAGTAAATATCAGGTTTCTGACCATTAATCGGCTTTTGTCTCATTTCCCCTGAGATGTTGCTTTTATCCCGGTTTTGCTGCGTTGCTTGAACTGTGATGGGATACAATGGAAGCAGAACGGAAACTGTTGAACTGACCAGAAGAAACGCTGTCAATTTCTGAAAATTGAATTTTGAACGGATTACAATCAGAACAACTGCTGCAATCAAAAGAATCTCAGCGGAAAAGATAATTTTGTTAGCTCCGATTTCAACCGAACCGAATCTAAAGTAAACTCCTTCAATCAAATTGACAATAGTTCCATAGGTGAAAAAAATAACAGAAATGATGGAACAAATCAGAGATGCTTTGGAGATGCTTTTTGTCAGTAGTGAGAAAATTCCTGTAATGGCAAGCGCGCTTCCGGCCGAAATCAACAAGGGCCATAAAAGCACATCCGGTTCATAGTACCCTCTGTTCTGGTTGAAAAGTGAGAGGACCGGAAGAATACTGAAGAGGACCGGTGCTATTGTTATATATAGATTTTTAAACTTCATCTCTTTTCCATAAGAAAAATTGTACGTCCCGAACTCCCGACATCGACTTCTTTATGGATCAGAAAATCTGCCGAGAATCTTTTCAGGAGGCATTCCCGTGTGTATTCTGTAAATATATCCCTGCGTACCGCAAGCATCTCCTTCACCTGAGGATCGTCTTTGGGAACAAATTCCAGAATAAGCCATCTTCCGAGTCGTGCCAGGTAAGATGAGATCATAGTGAAAGGAACATTGTTACCGATCGCTATATGATGAATTAGAGCGAGAGCCATAACCAGCCCGGTCGGCCCGCGTTGAGTCAGTGAGTCCCGTTCCTGGTTGTTGAATCCAAGCGATGGACTGGGATTTGTAAGATCGCACACCAGTGGGAGAACTCTATAATTTTCTTCTGAAGCCAGGTCCCTGTAAAGGCTCTCCACACATAGCGGATCTGAATCGAAAGCAATAGTATTATAACCGAGTCCGGCGCTCAATTTTGCAAAGCGGCCGGTGTTGGCGCCCAGATCCCAGACAGTATCCGGTTTAGCATATGTAATGAGATCTGATACGATCTTTTCTTTTACCCTCAGATACTCTTCTGAATGAGTACCGGAACCATAATATCCGCTCCACATGCTCTTTGCGGGGCGCAACCTGCAGGTATTTACCGCTGATTGAAGGCTGTCAAGCAGTCCGAAAGCCGAGTTTCTGGAAAAGCTCTGTGATGATTGCGGCTTTTTCACTCCTGTGTACCGCAGGCTGAACCTGGAATGAAGATAAAGGTGCAGGAAAAGTGAAGGCCTCAAGAAAGCCCGTAAAGGCAGAATGCTTACCGCAAGGTCAAGCGGTATACCATCGATAAAGCCCATGAGAAGCCTGTGAAGGTTTACATTGGTATAAGACATCAGTGCCAGGGGGGCCAGAAAATGTCTGCAGAATTGATGATACGCGGTCCAGGGCTGCCCGGGACTGAACTGCTCGAATGAAAGCGAGTCTATAAGTACGGGCTTTCCATCCGCAAACTGTATGTTGTACGCGCTGGCATCTTTGAGGCTCATCTCATTCTCAAGTGCCAGTTTCTGTAATCTCAGAGTGCACCTTGCGGCATCTTTTAATTGTGAAAAGCACCATTCATACGGGTAAGAAATAAACGGGATTTCTCTGGGCTGGATTGTGATTGAATCTTCGTTGGTTTCTATGATGCTGTGAGGGCATAGCAGCCCGGAATCAAAAAGCCTGGAAAAAATTCCGGTGGATTGCATGTGGTTGAATACAGGAACATAAGATGCATTTATCTTCCTGTAAACCCTTGAATCTTTCAGGAAAACGTAACCTGACGGATCTCTGAAAGAGGATGGAAGTCTGGTGTTACTCTGGTTTTCCATCACTGCATTTTTTTGTAGTATTTCTGGAGAAAAAAGCTTTGATTTTTCCCCAGAATATCTTCAGAGAAAAAGTAATGCCTACCAGCATCCCTATGAGGATCTGGAAAAAGTAACTGCCTGTCCCTGGATCCAGATACGCCCAGGCATTTGCGGCAAAAATCAGCAACAGCATTAGAATTGTTATTCGAACCATCATAAAACTCCTGTAG
>JAAYIG010000169.1 GCA_012523595.1 Fibrobacter sp. | reverse complement strand
GACCAAGGATCTGTCAACTATGTAAAGGTGGAGAGAGTAGCGGAAGGAATTAATTCCGCTACTTTCTGATATTAAGCTTTTTAATCAAAGCACGATACCTGTCAATGTCAACTCTGGAAAGATAATCGAGCAATGAGCGACGCTGCCCTACCAGTTTCAGAAGACCATATCTTGTATGATGATCTTTAGTGTTGGTTTTCAGATGTTCTGTCAGCAGATTGATACGCTCGGTGAGAATCGCCACCTGCACATCAGTGTTGCCGGTGTCCTTCTCAGATTTTCCATATTCTTTGGTTAATTCCAGCTTACGCTCTTTGGTCAAAGCCATCGACGTTTCTCCTGTGAAAAAAAATTCCGAATTTTGTTGATATCCTGCTTCATTTGCCTTACAAGCTCATCTGCATTTGAAAACTTCCGGTCCCCCCTGATATAATCGGAGACCCAGAGATGAGCTGTTTCTCCTGTTTCCGGAACCTCACCACTCATCTCAAGAGCGTGAAACTCAAGATGCGCTTCGCGATGAGTGAATGTGGGGCATTCTCCGTAATAAAGGGCCCCGGTAAGCAGGTTTCCTTTAAACTCCAGTTCGGCAGCACAAACCCCAGGCGGCGGTAATACTTTCAGCGAAGGCGGCCTTTTAAAATTGAGGGTTGGAAAGCCAAGCTGTGAGCCTAATCTCAATCCCTGTGACCGTTGTGCGGAGATCAGGTACGGATGCCCAAGCATCTTTACTGCTTCCGCCAGACGGCCTTCAGTAATCAATCCACGAATCTGTGTCGAGGAAATAATCAGATCTTCCTGACTCAGTAAATCCGCGGTAAATATTTTAATATGGTATTTGCTCATTACTTCACGCAAAAATTTCTTTCCACCGGCTCTGTCTCTGCCTACCGCATGCCCTTCTCCGAGAACCCATTCCTCAGCATGAAGTCTATCAATCAGTACTTGTTTGACAAATTCCTCCGGAGTCAATCTGCTGAATTCAGCATCAAAGGGAATTTTCAGGATATAATCGACTCCAAGGCGCTCTATGAGTGCTGCTTTTTCCTCAAATGTAGTAAGAAGAACCTGGGGCAGTTCCGGAAAGAGTACAGCTCTGGTGTGGGGCTCAAAAGTTATCACGACGCTGTTTTTTTTCTCCTGCTTTGCCCGCCTTACCATCTCTTTGATCAATGCCTGGTGACCACGGTGAACACCGTCGAAATTCCCCACGCTCACCACACTTGACATCTCCGGGCCGGGTTTTTCCGCCAGAGTAAGAATCTTCACTTATTCACCTCGAAAGGCAGCACTGTAACAGGATGAAAAACAGTTCCCTCTTTACGTTGTAATACAGCGATCAGAACATTTTCGCAGTACGCAAAAACCACATCTGAATCTGTCTCTTTTTTAATATCGATATCCATACCATTCTTTATATACCTGCTTCTGTCTGCAGGGGCATGAAATACAGGGTAACTCCGGAACAGTTCCGAAGGGGAAATAATATAATTCCTGACATCTGAAAGGTCCTGAGGATCGATCGAGGACTCTATGCTGAACTGCCCGACTGCAAGCCTCCTGATCTCTGTGGCGTACCCGAAGGTACCAAGTTTGGATGAGATGTCACCTGCAAGAGTGCGGATATATGTTCCGCCTGAGCAGCGAACGAGAAACTCTCCGATTCCGGTTTCTGCATTATATTCTGTCATCTGGAAGGAGAATATTTTGATCGGGCGTGCCTGAAGCATCACTTTTTTCCCATCGCGAGCAAGTTTGTAAGCTCTGACACCATTTACTTTTACAGCGGAAAAATCGGGAGGAACCTGCATCTGTTTCCCTGTGAATTCACCGATGACCTCTTCAATTTCCAGTCGATCAGGAATGCGGCCACCTGAATGGATCAGTTTCCCTTCTGAATCTAAAGTGTCTGTCTGTGATCCGAACTGGACTTTGAAGCTGTACACTTTAGGTTCTGAGAGGAAAAAACGTAAGAGTCGGGTAGCAAATCCCAGGGCTACAACCAGTACTCCGCTTGCCTGAGGATCAAGAGTGCCGGCATGACCAGCCTTGGATACAGACAGGGCATGTCTGATCCGGTTCACAATCTGAAAAGAAGACGGTCCGCGAGGTTTGTCTATGCACAGAAATCCGTCCAAACCCTTTCAGCTCAGCTCCTTTTCTATTATAGATAGCATCAGGGGCAGCGCGAGAGAAAACGACTGCTTAATGGTACATCCGGCTGCGCTGGAGTGGCCACCACCACCACCTGGTACTCTCTGAGCAACTTTCCCAACATCCACTCTGCCTTTTGAGCGCAGTGAAAAGTGAGTCTCTGTGTCACTGTACTTAGCCATGATCCCCACCTCTACACCTTCAGCAGTGATAGTGAAATCAGCCATGCCTTCACTGTCACTGTAGTGTGCTCCCAGTTCATCAAGGACCGAAAGAGGCATCTCCATGATGCAAACCCTTCCATCAAGATGAAAGCTGAGGGAAGACCAGATACGGGACTGCAGCAGCAGTGCTTTGCGTGAGTGGGAACAGAATACCTTTTCGTAAACCATGGCGCAATCTGTACCCCGGTCGGCAAGATCGGCGCAGGCACGAAGGATTCGGCTGTTTGTATTGGAGAAACGGAACCCGCCGGTATCTGTCAGAATAGCTGCGTAAAGCGCTTCTGCCACATGGGGCGGGAAATCAATTTTCTTAGAAGTAAAGAATTTATAGATTATTTCGCCGGTTGCTGCGGCTGTAGTTTCGACAATGTTGACATTTCCGAATCTTGTGTTGTCCCTGTGATGATCAATATTGATAATTGCCTGTGGTTGAGAAGGGGGGCTCCAGCCCATGCGTCCTGGATTAGAACAGTCCAGAACAACAAGAACGTATTTACCTTCAGGCATTCTGTTCTGAATAAGGTCAGTGTTTTTCAGAAAAACGAATTTAGCAGGCACAGGGTCTATATCGAAGAGGATAACCTCTTTGCCCAGAGAATTGAGATACCAGTAGAATGCCAGCTGCGATCCCACCGAATCTCCATCAAGACTCAGGTGAGAGGATATAACAAAACGGTTGTGATCGTTTATCAGTTTCAGGAGGTCATGCCAGATCATCTTGAATTTCTTTAAGAAGCTCGTTTATATGATGGCCCTGCTCCACAGAATTATCAAGCTTGAAATAGAGACGGGGAAAATGCTTGATAGAAACACGGGATGAAAGGAGCTTCTGGATAAAAGGTGCTGCTCCATTCAGAGCATCGATAGCACTTTTTCTGGTATCTGGCTCACCGAAGATACTCACAAATACAGTAGCGTTGCGGGTATCCTGCGCCAGTTTTACATGGGTTACTGTAACCACTGCAGGGATACGGGGATCCCGCATTTCGAGGGCAATTATGGTACCTATCTCCCGTTGCAGCAACTCAGAGAGTCGTTCTATATGAAAATGTAAAGAGGACATTTGATTCCTTATCATGCAGGAGCCGAAAGCTTACGGGCGACTTCGACTTCCTCAAAAACTTCAATACGATCATTATCCCGGAAATCGGAGTAATTATCGAGTGTCAAACCGCATTCGTAACCTGCTGACACCTCCCGTACATCCTCCTGCATCCGTTTGAGTGAACCGATTCGGCTCTCGGCGACCACAACATCATCACGGATAAGCCTTGCTTTCATGCCGCGTACAACGGTTCCGTTCTCGACATAACAACCGGCGACAGTGCCAACTTTTGAAATCTTGAAGACTTTACGTATCTGCACATTAGCCAGAACGTTTTCTTTGATTTCCGGCCTGAGCATTCCCTCCATGGCATTTCTTACAGCTTCCAGAGCCTCGTAGATAATCTTGTAGGTTCTGATCTCCACCCCTTCTCTCTTGGCAAGATCGCGGATTTTAGTGTTGGGGCTGAGATGAAAGCCGATAATAAGGGCATTTGATGCTGAAGCCAGCATGACATCAGTTTCTTTGATAGCACCAACGCTTTTATGAATAACCGCCACCTTAATCTCTTCGGTGCTCAGTTTTTCCATCGAATCGGCCAAAGCTTCCACAGATCCATCAACGTCGCCCTTGATGATGAGGTTAAGGGTCTGAACATTACCGGCCTGAATCTGTTCATAGAGGTGATCAAGAGAGATGGTCCCCATTTTTCTGAGTTCACGCTCTTTCTGTGCAAGACGTCTTCTTGCAGAGATCTCTCTGGCCTCTTTTTCATCGTCGACAACCCGGAAGGAGTCACCTGCCTGCGGGGTGCCGGAAAGTCCCAGAACAAGCACTGGCTGAGAGGGGCGAGCAGATTCAACCATCTGGCCACGTTCATTGAACAGGTCTCTTACACGTCCATGATGGATCCCGGTAACAAAGGCATCACCCTTTTTCAGTGTTCCTTTCTGGACCAGAACTGTCGCTATCGGACCCTTCCCTTTGTCGAGTTCTGATTCGATCACAACGCCCTGAGCCATGCCTTCCGGATTTGCCTTGAGTTCAAGAATTTCAGTTTCTAAAGCGAGCACTTCCAGAAGTTTATCTACGCCTTTTCCGGTTTTGGCGGAGATTTCTACGCAGGAAACCTGTCCTCCGTAGTCTTCTACCAGAACGTTGTACTGTGCCAGTTCCGCCTTGACTTTATCAGGGTTGGCAACAGGCAGATCGATTTTATTGATTGCAACAACAAGTGGTACCGAAGCTGCACGGGCATGATCTATTGCTTCTCTGGTCTGAGGCATCACACCTGAATCAGCAGCAACAACCAGCACGATAACATCAGTTATCTGAGATCCTCTGGCACGCATAGCTGTGAAAGCCTCATGTCCGGGAGTATCGAGGAAAGTAACTGATCCCTGTTTGGTCCTTACTTCGTAAGCGGCAATGTGCTGCGTTATTCCACCTTCTTCGCCGGAAATCACGTTTGTTTTCCGGACATAATCGAGAAGTGATGTTTTACCATGATCTACATGGCCCATCACTGTTACTACCGGGGCACGGGAAACAAGTTTAGTTGTGTCCTCTTCCTCTTTTGATTCATCCACCTCAGGAGCGTATTCAGTCATCAGTCGTGCCGAATAACCGAATTCGTCAACAAGAAGCTCGATGGTTTCAAAATCGAGTCTCTGGTTGATGGTTACAAAGAGGCCCAATTCAAGACATTTTGTCAGAACTTCTGAAACCGGAAGGTTCATCATGTTTGCCAGTTCGCTTACTGTAACGAATTCCGCAACGTTAAGGATCTTCCGTTCGCTGGTATCCTCTTCTTTCTGGACTGTTTCTTTTTTGTATTTTTTCTTGGTAAAACCGGAGCCTATTTTGGCAAGGGTCTTTCTGATGTTAGCCTTCAATTCGAGTTCATCGACCTCAGGCCGCTCATTTTTCTTTTTGGATTTCTTTTTGCCTTTGTCTTTTTTTCCACCCTTGGCATCCTCTGTTTTGGGAGGGAAAGTATCCGCTGCTTTTTCCTGGGGACCGGGCTTAGGTATATAGGTGCGTTCACGTGATGGCTGCCCCCGGGAGTATTCCCTGGGACGGAACTCTCTTTCGGTACTTGTCTGAGGAGTTGCAGTTTCTTTTCTTGCTTGCTGCTCTGAAACAGGTGCCTGCTGAGCAGCAGGGGATGTTGATTGTTGCACCGAGGCGGCAGGAACAGATTCGAAAGCGGCTTCTTCCTTAGGCTCCTCTTCTTTGCCAATCAGATCCTCTCTGGCCTTTGTGAGCATCTGTTTTTTGCGCTCATATTCCTTTTTGATTTCGGCGCGTTCCTGTTCGAATTTCTTTTTGATATCATCACGTAAACTTTCATCCACGGTGCTCATATGGCTCTTTACAGGAATACCCATACCACGCAGCATCTGCACGAGTGCTTCGCTGGAAACCTTGAACTCCTGAGCTAGTTTGTAAACTTTCTCTTTTGCCATTTTTTACCTCTCTTATACTAACCGGCTGAATCAGTTTCTGTGAACCGTGGACGATGCAGGAATCTGCACTTCCTGGAAAATCAGGGATTGCCAGTAGAGCTGCTTTCTTTATTTTCATGAGCTTCATCTATGGCCTTTTTTGAATCCTCTTCGGATTCGGCCAGCGATTCAATGGCACTGGAAGCAATATCTCCCAGAACCGGGCTGTCCTCATTGTCGTTTTCGGCGAATCGCTCTCCACGAGCCTCTTCACGCATCTTGTCAAAGGCCTCATCATAAGTTTCATCTTCGTCATCTGATTCCATTGAATATCCTGCGGGAGCTGCCTTTTTGACAACAGGTCCCTCAGGGAAATCAGGAGTCTTCTCAGGAGCAGCAACAGCTTCACTGAGAGCTGCATTACGCTGCTCATCAGTCATGGCCGCAAACTCCTCATCACCAAACACATCGATCTCCTTGTCCAGCATTTTTGATGCAAGACGGATATTCTGACCCTCCCTGCCTATTGCCTGGGCGAGGTCCTCTTCACGGATCACTACGACAATCTTGTGTTCACCTACAGGAATGACCCGCTTGACTTCAGCAGGAGCGAAGACACGTCTGACCAGAAGAGATAATTCATCTGTCCAGTTTATGATGTCGATTCTTTCGTTGGAGAGCTCCCGCACGATTGCCTGCACTCTGTTTCCTCTCATACCTACGCAGGCACCCACCGGGTCAACTCTGCTGTCATTTGTTGTGACTGCAATTTTTGAGCGGTGGCCTGGATCGCGGACAACCTTAACAATACGAACCGTTTTGTCAAATATTTCAGGTACCTCAAGCTCAAAAAGCCTGGCCAGAAATTCAGGGCAGGTACGGGAGATAATTACCTGGGGACCTTTGGGATTATCCTTTACATCGGCAATGCATGCCCGTATATTGTCACCCTGGTGATAGTGCTCCTTGCGGATCTGTTCCTTATAAGGAAGCAACGCCTCGGTACGCCCCAGGTTGACAAGGATATTTCCTTTCTCTATCTGCTGGACAGTTCCGGTTACAAGTTCGCCGATTCTCTCACTGTAATCGGCGAAGATCTTTTCTCTTTCCGCTTCGCGTACACGCTGGACTATTACCTGCTTTGCAGTCTGGATAGCCATTCTGCCGAAGAGTTCAATGTCCAGGTCCTGCACCAGTTCATCACCGATCTCGATATCGCTGTCGATCTCCTTTGCTTCATCTATATGAATCTGCTTTTCGGGATCTTCAACCACCTCTGCAACTGTTTGACGGGTGTAAACTTCGATGGTGCCTTTTTCCCGGTCTATTTTGGCCTCCACATTTACCGGTTTGCCAAGGTACTTTCTGGCTGCGGTGGTCAGAGCATCCTTGAGAGTCTCAAGTACCAGGTCCATACTGATGCTTTTTTCTTTTGTGACCGCACTCAGAGAAGCAGCGATATCCATCGCTTTCAAGGCTTCATTCCTGCTCTTCTTTCTCATTATTAATCCTTCCTGAATTACTTGAACCGGATTTCTTCTTTTCCACTGTAAATATCTGAAAGAGGTATTTCCACAGTATTGTGTTCGATCATGATCGTGAGTTTGTTGCCCTCGCATTTGACAACCCTGCCCCTGATCGTTTTCTTCCCCTCGATACCCTCAGTGAGGTGCAGCACAACATCACGACCAATAGTCCTGCGGAAATCCTTCTCAGTTCTTAATTGACGATCTATGCCGGGAGAAGAAACCTCGAGATTGTAAGGACGCCCGGCTGAGAAATTCTCCACATCTAGGAGTACCGACAATTCATTGCTGATGTTTTCACAGTCACTTATTGTTACCCCGTTTTCAGAATCAACTGTCACCCGCAGAATAGAGCGTGATCCGGCATGGAAAAAACGAAAATCAAACAACTCAAAACCAAGATCCTTGAGCTTTGATTCAATCACCGGCCTGATCTTTTCAACAGAAGACATCACAACTCCATCTGAATAGCAAAAACGGGCTGTTCGCCCGTTTGCATAACCAAGCTGAAAAATTCTTAGTAATATACTAACTGGGGGATACCAGTTCAAGACAGAAGGAAAGAAATTTTGAGCAAATGGATTTATTTGCTCTGATCAGAATTCCAAGATTGCTTTACATGGCTTAGAGCCTGTTCTCTGGTAGTGATCTTCTCTTCAAGCTGCAGATCGTAAACTTCGGAGAGAATTTTTCCGAAAACCGGTCCGGGTTTAAAGCCCATCCCTATAAGGTCCCTGCCGCTTATAAGCGGGGCAGGTTTGATCTGCTCTTTCTCAAACGATTCAAGTCTGCTTTTGACAAAATAGTAGTTGTCCAGATTGCCGTGGCTTGCCAGACAATCTACCCTGTGCAGTTCCAGTTCATCCTCGATTGTGGGCCTGGAGAGCAGCTTCTTGAGAGTCGAAAGACGCATTCTGGTAACATTCATGAAATTCATGTGATTCTCTATACATGCATTCACATTTTCCACCAGATGATTTGAGGCTTTGAGCCTTTTAAGAACTTCTCTGGAGATGGCAGCGCCTACCCGGTCATGGTTGTTGAAGCGAATCCTGTCTGAAAGAGAAAATGTGGCCGGTTTGCCGCAATCATGCAGTAAAACGCTCCAGGCGGTTACTGATGAAGGGTTCTTGTGCATAAGTTTCAGCGCTTTAAGTGTATGGATGAAAACATCTCCCTCTGGATGGAAGTCTGGAGGTTGGGGAACTCCTTTCAAGGCTGAAATTTCGGGAAGCACATATTTAAGCAGGTTGGATTGATCCAGAAGCTCAATAGCGATCTCAGGCCTGTCTTGTAAAAGCATTTTATCGAGTTCAGCGAAAATCCGCTCTGCAGAGATGGAGACTATTTTCTCCGCATTTTCCTTTAGAGCTTCCCAGGTGTTTTTTTCTACGGAAAAGTTAAACCTGGCAGCAAATCTTATTGCCCTCAGCATCCGGAGGTAATCCTCACTGAATCTATGAAATGGATCGCCAATGGCTCTTATAACCCCGGCTTTTATATCTTCGAGACCCGAAACATAATCAATAATCTTGTCGGAGATGGGATCATAAAATATGCCGTTGATTGTGAAATCTCTCCTGAGAGCATCACTTCTGGCATCTGTGAAAACTATTTCTGCCGGATGTCTTCCATCAGAGATGCCGATATCAGATCTGAAAGTGGCCACTTCAAATGGAATACCTTCCATCACCACGATTATGACTCCGAACTGCTCTCCGACACTGATGGTCTGCCCAAAGAGTCTGGAGACTGTTTCTGGTCTGGCATTGGTGGCAATGTCTATATCGCCACTATCGGGCAAACCCAGAACCTTGTCCCGCACGTAACCACCGGCATAAAGAGCCTGGAAGCCGTTATCGACCAGTTTTTTCAAGACGCGAAGAGCCGCATGATTTTTTTGTCCGGAAGTGGAATTCATGACCGGAAAAATAGGTGAGCGTGTCAGTATTTGCAAGTCTTTATATTATATAGGTATTGACAATGCCATGGGGAGAAAAGCATCTTTTATCAGGTTTGTTCTGTTTAGAAATGTCTTTTTACCATAGAGAATGGAGGATTTCATGAATGCGGTCCTGAAAGTCGTAGCTGGTTTAAGCGTTTTGGCGCTTATGATGTCTTGTGGCTCTTCATCCTTTGAGAAGAAAGGCGATTCAGCTTACAACCTGGCGCAGAAACTTCAGGGTGACCAGAAACGGACTCACTTGAAAACTGCCTATATGATGTATGATAAGGCAATCAAAAGCAACCCCAATAAAATAAGCCCCAAGCTGAGGAATCGTTATATTGAGATGACTCTGATCAGAGCCAGCATGGTTCTCAATGAAGGCGCCGCTCACATGGAAGCAATTCCACTTTTTCTGGCGGATATCAAAAAGTTCATGACTCCTGAAGTCTCCTCGGATCTCAAGCAGCAGCATGCTCTTCTCCTCTCCCAGATGGCTGATTCCAGTCTGGTAAAGGATAAATTCGATGAAGCACTGTCCACTATCGATGAAGCCATCGCGGCAGCCAGTGATCCCTCACCGTTAAAGAGCAAAAAACAGGAGATCACTAAGAGAATTGCTCAGGATAACTACGATATGGCCGATATGGAATACCAGAATGGAAAGCAGAGCAAAGATGCCGAAGATTATGTAAAGGCGGAATTCTATGCCCTTTCTGCACTCTATTTCGATTCGACACATCAGGATGCAAAAAAACTTCTCGCTACTTTGAGAAAAGAGAACAGAGGTACCTATTCTGCCTACCTGAAAGTAATCGATCCGATTCCTGACTCTTCTGTTTTCAAGAAGATTAACAAGTGGGATATTCTTCTTGCTATGCCAACCATGGAGAAGCGGGGTGGGAATATTGCAGCTGTCGTAGATATCTACAACAATTCCTGGAATCCTCTGCGTCTTAAAGCCAATCATTTCCAGTTGGTGGATGTAAATGGGAAAACCTATCCAGGAAAAGCATCCCGCATAGATCCTGAGATTCTCGATCAGGAACATGAGGCCAAGCTGAAACTGACTTTCTCTGCTCCCAAAGCGGATATTCAGAAGCTGATCTATAAAAACGGTGATCACTATTCCGAGAAACTTTTCAGGTAAGAATTTTAATTTCAGTTTTATTGAAAAGGAGCTTCCGTTCCAGTCAGGGACGGGAGCTTTTTTTTGAATTTAGAGGAAGAGAAGTTGATCTGCATTCGGAGAACCGGAGGTAAATGTCAAATGACACAGATTCAGGGGTATTGAAAAAAAATCTCCTCGAAAGACTCGTCGAAATGACAAATTAATATAGTTGATCATATTGGAAACTTGCCGATGACTCACCAGTCATGTCTCTCGTTAACATATAGGGGGGTGCAAATTCATATACCTGGATAGTATTCCCTGTATATTCTAAGCGTTTCCTTCAACACTTTTTCCGGGTCTTTTGATTTTGTCAACTGGCGAACCATGCAGAAATTTTCTGCACCCGCTTCCAGTATGACAGATAAATTTCCCAGGTCTATTCCACCGATTGCAACCGCGGGTACATCCGATACCGAAAGCATCCTTTTCATCCCGTCAATTCCAATTACCGGGTCAGGATTTTTCTTGGTGGGAGTAGGAAAAACAGGTCCCACACCTATATAATCCGGCTTCAAATCACAGGCGGCAAGAGTCTGGGAGGGGGAATGTGTGGAGATCCCTATTATCGCATCTTTGCCCAGAATTCTTCTGGCTTCAGAACATGGGATGTCATCCTGGCCAATATGCACTCCATCAGCTCCGCAATCCCTGGCTATATCCGGGTGGTCATTAATTATAAGTCGCGTGTCGCTGCCAAGTGTCAATTTGCGCATGAGATTGGCGGTACTCAAAATTTCATCCCGGCCCTTCTCTTTCATACGGAGTTGAACAAAGCTGACGCCGTGGTCAACAAGCAGACTTGTAAGGTATTCGTATCCTCTCAGGGGATCGGTTAAGATTGCATAGAATCCAAACCTGGATGGGATATTCATTCATCAACTCCTGGTTTCAGGGCGAAGATCAAACCCAGGAGGGGAGCTGCGGAGAGTTTTTTTCTGCTTATGTCCACAAAACCTGCCTTCTCCAACCAGAAAGAGATCTCAGAGAAAGTGTAGATCTGTCCACCTGACGCATTAAAAAGATTGAGTGCCTGGAGACGGGTAAAGGCTTTTGCTGCGGGACCGGTTGACTGGTCACCAAGTTGATCCAGAATTATAAGATTGCCTCCGGGATTAAGTGCGTTTTTTACATTGTCAACGAGTGATTCATTAGTGGAGTCGCTGTTTCGATGCAAAACATTGAAGATAAGAACTACATCAAAAGCCTGCTCTGGAAGTGAGTTTAGACAATTTCCGTGATAAATGCTGATACGATCACTGAATTCATCAGTAACAATTTCATTCTCAAGGCCAGAGAGCGGGCTTTCAAGTACAACTGCTCTTAGTTCAGGATATCTTCGGCACAGTTCCCGGCTGTAAAATCCTCTGCTGCTGCTGATCTCAAGCAGATTTCCAGAACTGGTCTGTAAAGAGATTTTATCCAGTATTTCCTCTACCGGGATCTGAGTCGGGGACAGGAACAGTTTCTCTGAAACACACACTTCATCATCTTTTCTGCTGAGCCACTCATGCAGTGTAAAGTGAGGTTTCCCCTCTCTGATTGTGTACTCCAGAAGTTCAGAAAACTCGAATAAAAGAGAGGAGTAGAGCGGCAATGCAGCGGAAAAGCTAGAGGGACTCCCTTTGAGAAGCCACTTTTTTGCGATTTTGCTATTGCAGTATCTATCACCATTAAGTTCCAGATAGCCCAGTGCCTCAAGTGCCTCAAGGAGGAGTCCGGTGCCTCTGGGGTCGAGGTTGAGCCTGGATGCGACCTCTTTTACGGTCTGCGGGTGAGGATCGAGGCACTCGAATATGCCGAGTTTGTGAGCTGTGCATAAAGCCCGGAAACCCTGAGTCCCTGCCATGTCAAGAAGGAAACCTGGTTCATCATTTCTCATAAGGCTGATTTTTTCGAATAGACCGGGAAATACGGGCATTGTATTTACTCTCTTGAATAAAAGATGATTGCTCTGAGCGATTCTGCTTTTTTGTTCTGCAGGTGGCACATCGAGCCTTTGCAGATCTGCTTTAACAGTGTGAATCTGAAACAAAAATATCTGAGGGAGAAATTCATAATTGTGGTATAAAATAGAACCCGATTACCGGCATATCAAGGAGTGAAAAAAAACGGATGCATCATGTATATTAACATTTATTGATAAATTTGATTAACCTGGAATAATTCAGACACAGAACCTATACAGCTATTTTTCAGGAGCTAAGTTTCATGTTGGATATTCAGAGAATCCGTGATAATGCGGATCAGGTAAGGCAGGTAGTACTCAATAAAAAATCTCCCGTTGATATCGATGCGGTTTTAAGCTTTGACAATAAACGCCGGGATACGATTCAGGAAGTGGAGCGTTTAAAGAATCTCCGCAATACCCGCTCTATAGAGATTGCCGCTCTTAAGAAGGAAAAAAAGGATGCATCGGCTCTGATCGATGAGATGAAGTCGGTTTCTGAACGCATAAAGGCTCTGGACACAGAACTTGGCAGCATTGAGTCAGAGATACAGGAATATCTGATCAGGATACCCAATAT
>JAAYIG010000168.1 GCA_012523595.1 Fibrobacter sp. | reverse complement strand
GTTTTTCTGTGGATGCTATTGTAATTCATTATCGGTAGCCATCGGACTGCTATAGGTGATTATCCTGAAAGGGGATAGTGTTTTTTGCTTTTTTGATTCCGGTTGAGGTTATTGAAAAAAGTAAAAAATTAGTCTG
Source organism: Fibrobacter sp. (assembly GCA_012523595.1). Taxonomy (NCBI): domain Bacteria; kingdom Pseudomonadati; phylum Fibrobacterota; class Fibrobacteria; order Fibrobacterales; family Fibrobacteraceae; genus Fibrobacter; species Fibrobacter sp. The sequence continues at coordinate 29,655 of JAAYIG010000168.1, read as the reverse complement.
TCCCTGTTTTTACTTTTATAAGCGCTTAAATAGATTGGGGACGGACTATCTTTTTCCTTTTATCACCAAACATTCGTCATCTGTTTTTCTGTGATGCTATTGTAATTCATTATTGGTAGCCATCGGACTTGCTATAGGTGACTATCCTGAAAGGGGATAGTGTTTTTTGCTTTTTTGATTCCGGTTGAGGCTATTGAAAAAAGTAAAAAATTAGTCTGTCCCTGTTTTTACTTTTATAAACGCTTAAATAGATTGGGGACGGACTATCTTTTTCCTTTTATCGCCAGGTATCCCTCATCAGTTTTCGGTGGATGCTATCGGAGTTCATCATCGGTAGCCATCGGACTGCTACAGGTGACTATCCTGGAAGGAGATAGCGTTTTTTGCTTTTTTGATTCCGGTTGAGGCTAATGAAAAAAGTAAAAAAATAGTCTGTCCCTTTTTTTACTTTTATAAGCGCTTAAATAGATTGGGGACGGACTATCTTTTTCCTTTTATCGCCAAGTAAGCATCCCTCGTCAGTTTTCGGTGGATGCTATCGGAATTCATTATCGGTGCCATCGGTAGAACGATTGAGTGGGAATGAGATTACAATATAGAGCGTGAAAATTGAGCTGCAGTGAGCTGACACTTACCTGTCAACAGTTGAGTGTCAGCTCTGTAGCTCATCAATTTCACATTATGCAAACCAGTTATCAAGCATGCTTTATCTTTTCAAAACCATTCCTGCCGAGATGAGTTTTTCTTCTCTTATAATCCGGACTATGAGCAGTTGCGGAGCGATGCCGGCCAGATCAAGGACCGGTTTTCCTTGTGCTTTGCGGATACATTCGCCTGAGAGGGTGTAGAGCCTGATTTGATCCTGAGTCCGGATACCGGGAAAAACAAGAGTGTTATTGACAAGTCTGAAACTCGTGTTTGTAGTACCGTTGATACGGGAAACCGGTATTCCTACAGGAGGTTCAATTTTTACAGTGGCTATTCTGGGGGTGACTTTCTTGCCCGCCGTATTGAAGTTCCCGCCTACAAACAGTGTTGGGCCGTGCGGGAGAAGCATCCCGACTGATTTATCTGTTCCTGATCCTAACCTGCTCCATGTGCTCCCATCCCATCTGGCTATATTTTTAGTCGTAATACCTCCTGAAGATCCAAACTCTCCTCCCGCATAGAGATTTCCCCAGTCGTCAATTGCTATACAAAAAATTACACTACTGATGCCTCCTCCGAGTGCTGACCACTTCGTGCCATTCCACATGGCAATGTTTGATGTCGTTACACCTCCGGCAGATCCAAAATAACCTGCTGCATACAGGTTTCCATTTTTATCACATTGGAGGTCATTAATATATGATCCCCAGACTCCGCTTCCCAGTGAATCCCATCGGGTACCGTTCCATCTGGCGACATAATGAGCTGAATCGTCACCTGCAGTCTCGAAATAACCTCCCGCATACAGGTTCCCGTCTTTATCAAAAGTAATAGCTCTTACTGTGCTTCCGGTTCCTTTTCCAATTGAGTTCCATTTGCTTCCGTCCCATCTTGCGATATTGTGGATAGATACATCATCTATAGTGTCAAAATTTCCTGCCATGTAAAGATCTCCATCCCTGAGCAGAAGCTGATTTACATAATCACACCCCTTACAGCCCTCGCTGATCATCTTAGCCGCAAGTGCGTTCCATTTCTCTCCATCCCATCTGGCGACGTTGGCGGCCGGAACATCGCCTGCCCTCCTGAAGAAACCTCCGGCGTAGATATTTCCCGAGATATCAATTGCCATAGTGGATATATCACCATCGAATCCATTTCCCAGAGCACTCCAGGAGTTTCCGTCCCATTTTGCTACACGGTTTGCGTTAACACCTGCAATATGGGTGAATCCGCCGCAGATATAGAAATTTCCACTGGAGTCTAATGCCAATCCGTAGACTGAGCCGTTTATTCCTTTGCCCAATATGACACAGGAATCACCGGTCCATTTAGCCACGTTGGAAACCGGCGTTTCATCAAAAGTAAAGAAACGTCCTCCGGCATAAAGATTTCCGTTTGCATCGCAGGAAAGAGCGTAGATGGTTTTGTTTGCTCCTGTACCGACAGGTTCCCATGAGTCTCCGTTCCATTTTGCAATATTGCGGGCGCTTATTTCGCCTATTTCTGTAAAAGAACCGCCGACATAAATTGTCCCGTTTGCGTCACAGGCTATTGCGTATGGATAATACGGGTAGACCATTCCTGTTTCAAATGATAACCATTTTTTCCCATCCCACATCGCGATATTTTTTGCGGCTATGGTTCCTGCTGTGTCAAATCCTCCGGCTACATAAAGATTTCCGCTGATATCAATACAGAGAGAGTTTACACTTCCGGGCTTCACACCTGACCCCGGCAGTTTCCATTCTTCTCCATCCCAGCATGCGATACCTCCGTTGAAAGCTCCTCCAGCGTAAAGTGTTCCCGCCTTATCGAAGGAGAGTGCGTTAACCCGATTGGCTGTGGAACCAAGCCCTGATCCCAGGGAATCCCATGTACTTCCGGTCCACTTTGCAATGTTTTTTACAGGCCTGTTGGATCCGGCATAGCTGAAAGTTCCTCCGGCATATACGTTACCGGCACTGTCACAGGCCAGGGCTCTTATGGTACTTGAGTAACTGTTTGGTATGTAAAGCCCATTTCCCATCCTGCTCCATCCGGAACCGTTCCATTTCGCTATGTTATATACATTTTCAACATCTCCGGCCTTTGAGAATTCGCCTCCGGCATATACGTTGCCGGCACTGTCACAGGCGATCGCGTAAACTGTCTGGTTGACACCTGTTCCCAGTGCGTTCCAGTTTTCTCCATCCCACATGGCGATATTGTTAACAGGTGTTTTACCCGCAAAGCTGATTGTTCCTCCAACGTAAAGCTTACCTTTGCAGTAGCAGAGCGCGTAAACAAAACCGTCAACGCCCATGATTCCCTCACTGTTCATCACCGCCCAGTCTTCATCTGTGATCGTAGGATCGATTAAAACAGGGTACTTTGCGTTTCTGTCATCAACGGTGATTTGAATGGATTCTGCTCCCACCGCCTCCATCCGGGAGGGAAGCACTTTCCCATCAGCATCAACCGTTTCAAGTTTCCCATACAGAAAGGTCCTTCCTGAGGGAAGCGTTAAAGAGATGTCGGTCCTGCCTTCAGAGGCGGATGCACCATGGACGGCAAGTGACAGAATAAGCGGTCCCTGACCATGGGGCTTATTTACAATCACAAAATCCTGGCGGATACCGTCGGCGTTTGCAGAAAACTGCTCTATAAGCATACTTCTATGGAGTTTAACCAGTTCCATATCTTCTGAGGAAACAGTTCCAGCATCAAGGACCCGTGATAACCCGGATCTTCTGCCAAAAGAAACCGGGATGACAGAGAATTCACCTCCACCAGGTTCTGACAGGGAGCGAAGGATTACTCCTTCAGGCCTGACATAAGCGTCAAGTTTCTGCATGGAAGATGAGAGCTTTATTCCATCTGCAGTTATGACAGCACCCGGATTGTTGTAACCTGGGATCTGCTTATGATTAAAGAGCCCTTCCGAAAAATTGGCCGGTACCGATTGCATAATTGTGAAGATGATAATGACAGTTTGAAGCACATTGCGGGTTAAATTCATTTTTGCCCTCCATTGCAGATAAAGACGATTCTATGGGTAAAAAGCGCTCTCCAAAGATTGAGATAAAATAATTCTAACATACAAAACCGGAAATTTAAACTGCAGGATTTACGGATGTACGTTTTTTATCAACTGAAGTTGAACGGGACCAGAAAACGAACCGGGGATGGACTATCATTGACTTTTATCGCTGAACATTCCCCATCTGTTTTTCAAATGAATGCTGTTGGAAACCCGAATCAATAATATCTTGTAGAAATGGTCAATAAAGAAGACAAAAGGTGATAAAAAATTCATCTCCAACCCTTCAGGCTGGAGATGAACCTTTATCTCTAATAGTGGATTTTACGACGTTTGTACAGCTTAGACTGATTATCTGGCAGAAAGCTCTTTATCGAGAATGTACAGGCCATTCCATTGACCGGCAATTCTTTCCAGTCTCTCTGCAAGCACGCTGAAAGTGTCCTCTTCCTCGATTTGCTCATCCACAAACCAGGCAAGAAGATTAAGCACTCTCTGATCACCTTCCTCTCTTGCTTCTTTTACCAGGTTATGAATGCGTGATGTCACCACTTTCTCATGTGCAAGGGCCTTTTTAAATACCTCTTCAATAGATCCGAATTTCCCATCTCCGGGATTTAAAGAACGAAATTTCACACCATATCCTGTTTCCTGAAGGAATTTTTTGAATTTAGCGGCATGGGACATCTCTTCCTTCACCTGCTCATCCATAAAATGTGACATCCCTTTCATGTTCTGTGCATCCAAATACGCTGACATTGTCGCATAGATGTACGCAGATTCCAACTCGAAATTCATCTGTTCATTCAGATTATCGTATAATTTACTCATGACACATACCTCCGGGTTTAAAGTGTATTGTAACGATAAGTCCTTTATCAACACAACGACAGATAAATGAAATATACTTTGCTACTTCCCGAAAGGGTGGCGTTGGATTCAGAAACTGTTACTATCCTGTTTGAACCCTGAAAGGGTTAGCAACGGGCGAAGTCCTGTGGATTGGAATGCGGATGGACCCGGAACTGATGTCCGGAATAAATTGGATCCGGAATGCGAATCGGATCCAACATCAGGATTGTGTACTCTTTAATGCGGTACAAGTCCCATTCCTTCAGTTCTAAAATTGCTACGGAATGTTATCCTTATAACCGTTTTCATAAAGATACTGAGGATCTTACTTTCCAAACAACACCAGAAGGTCATCTTCCTTCTGATTCATATAGCTCAGCTTTATCCAACTGGTGTTTCTTGCTTTCGTACAGATTCGCACTTCGTCAATTTTTCCCTCGAAATACTGCCCGTCATCACCATCTGATTTAATCCTTCTTCCAATTTCTACATTAAACGATTCATCACGGGCAAGAGTGTCATGGTTATGGCTTATTGTACTGTCAACACAAACCCCATCCACGAAGAGGTATTGTTTATCATTGTTACGTACTCCGCAGAGGTAAACCCATTTCCTGTACGAATAAGAGGAATCAGTTTCTGTAAAGTCCCATCCTGCCGGGTCGCTCTGGTATTCGGCAAAATGCCATTTGAAGCCATGAATTTTCAGATAATACTGGACATCACTTTTGCTTAAAATTGTCCGGTTGGAATTGATACTGTCAGAATTTACCCAGGCGGAAACAGAGTAATGACCGTCCTCAGGAAAATTCAGTTTCCCTGATGCCGAGTTTTCAATAGTAATGTAGCTGTCATCGGTTGTACCAGTAAATAATCCGGCACTGCCTATCATCCCTTCAACGCTCCCTACATTGGAAACTCTGCCGTCAAAGCCATTTTGAGTAGCATCTTTTCCCTTCGCGTTTCCCTCTCCGGAAAGATGCCATACAGCTCCAAACCCATCCGCTGTATCAAACACAGACCCGCTCTGTACTGCATTTTCCGCTTGCTGGTTCCCCCACATCATCACAAATGATAATCTCGTGGTATTTGCATAAACCGTATCCACTCTAACCCAGATTTCAGCGGCTCCTGTGCTCGAGTCCCACCGCTCTATTTCAAAAAGCAGGGGAGTAGAATCGACATCCGGCTTTACAAACCGCACATCTTCACCATTTCCCTTTGCCTCACTGAAATTGAAATTTCCTCTGTTTAATCTGACAAGTACCGGGAAATTATATACGTTTTCATAGACTGCAGCTCCCGAAGATGTGGTGTTGAGATAAATCGGCATACTATAGAGCCATCCCTGGTATGCGGTCAGTGTGGTCTGGCCTGAAATCGCAGTCACATTCTTATGGACAATCGGACTTGCTTCCGGATCGGCACTGATAATATTAATTGTATAGATGCCCTCAGGAAGGTCGTTAAATGCGAAGAAACCGTCAATATCGACTTCCACAAGCCTCTCCAGCCCCACAACCTGTGCAAAGCGCCGTTCTGTAACCGCGTCGTAGTCGATTTTACCCTTGATAGTTGCAAAAGGCTGCATAGTATCAGGCTCAAGAGTGATAAGCCCGGTGTCATTTTTGGTAACTGCGAGATTAATCAATACTGCTTCGCTGGTTCTGTCTGTGACCTCTATGAAATATGAACCAGTATCAAGAGAATCCAGAACAAACGAACCGTTCTGGTCTGTAATGAGATTATCGTAGTTTACAACTGCCGTTTTTGAGAGGACTATATCTTTTGTATAGTCTGTGCGGCGGAGCCTGACCGTGGCTCCTGAGGCCGGTTCATTTTCAGATGTGTAGATCACTGCAGTATAGCGTGCATTTCCCTGTTCGCTTGTTCCTGCTATGTCAGGCCCGATGGAACAACTGAAAAGGGCTGTGATGATGAATATAAGAATCCTGGAAAACTTTCTCATTTTTCTGACCTCTGGGAATCATTGGGTTGACCAACAGGGAACAGTTCAACAACAAGAGAATAAAACCTGTCAGCCTTTTCACTTTCGCTGTCAATCAGGCCTATTATTCTTTTCCTGAAATCTGCGATTTCCCGTTTAAGATCGGGAAGTTTGCTGTGAGGTACAGCCATGATAACACTTGAGATATCACGTTCAGAGGGAGGAAACCGATCGATTGCCTCCATGCCAAGACGTGCGTACTCACGGTTCATTCCTCTCACAGCGATGGAACTCACCTCGGGGCCGGTTGTGATATCGGCATCTGTTTGAGTGTACTTCCCCTTGCTGTCTCTGCGCAGAAGTCCCAGCCGTAGAAGGAGGTTTATGCTCTCCCGTGCCTCAGAGATTTTGATCTGCGGGTTTACAGATTTGGCAAGTATTGAATAATCTTCCTTCCAGTCCAATACAACTGCGAGCTCTCTCACAACCGGATTATACCATTTTTCATAATATTCATAGTAGTGGACCGGAAGCAGTTTCTGTGGTTTGCGATAGTGTAAACCTCTCAGGATAGCCAGGTATTTTTTCTGGGTCTCCTCGTTTTTAGCCTGATTAAAGAGGACAAGGTTCTCAAAAAAACGTCCGTCCCGTTCCGAAAGCCCCAATCCCTTGATAAATGCCGCAGTTGTTGCAGGGGTGAGATTACGCTTTCCATTAACTACTTCCCGGTAAATCGATGGGGATTTGAGACCGGATTTGATGCAGAAGGAGCGGTAAGAGAATACCTTCGAGGTACTTCTCTTGAAATTATAGTAATCTGCGAGGAATTTCCGGTAATCGGTATAAAACTCCAGGGGCTGCATATACTATAGTATAAGAGTAAACGGGAAGGAATGGAAGATGGTTGTTAATTTTTACTGTTTTTCTGTACTATTTTGAGTACACGGTAAAGGCAAGTGGAACCACATTGCCACCGATTTTAACCAGAGGAGTAGTTTATTGTTGCTCTTATCCGGGGTCGGTATCGGTATCGAAATTAGGGCTTTTCAATACCGATTCCGATGCTCAGAGAGTCCCTGAAAATTCTACTTCTTGCTTTTTGTAATGGTCTTGCTTGCTTCCCCATTCTTTAGAATATATGTCCCATGGGGAACCTTGACATCTCTGATATGTTCAGTTTGCAGCAGTTTTCTCCCATTCAACTGATAAATTGCAGCCGGTTCTGATCCTCCTGTGAAAGGTAAAGACTGCCTTGTCCTGATTGATTTAGTCACGAGATCAAACTTGAACCAGTTAATATTGAACAGATATCCCTCACCACCTGTAAATAAAAGGTAAAGATTGTGTATACCAGTTATTTCGCTGATATTGCAGGTGATTGTTGTCCAGGCCTGCCAGTCATTGTTTGCTGCAATCTGGCATGTCCCGGCATGGGGACCATTGAGACTGTCAAGTCTCAATTCAATCGTTCCGCCCGGACCGCCGCTTGCGGCTCTTACCTGAAAGCTGTTGACACCAGTGCCGAAATCAATACTATACACAGTGTAATCCCCGTTTTCTATGTAGGCGACGTTTTCTCCACCCTCAATGCAGCTCTCAATCTGGATACCTGACTGGGAAAAATAGCTCTCAGCCTCTATCTGTGTAAAAGCTGAAACCGGCTCAGGTGGTTTTACAGTTACAGAATCGCTGACAAAAGTTGTCACACTCTGCGCATCGAGAACTGTAGTGAATGAATTGTCTGTAACCTCGATCACTCCCTCATTGGCTACATTTTTTGAATTTGATGTCGTGTATTTATACACCCTGGAAAGCTCGGCGTTCTTGAATGTAAATGTCTGACTTTTTTGCGATGTATTCTGGTTAACTGCGACAATCACGGTATTTTCACCTTTGAATGCAACCACAAATACCCCGTTCTGCGGCTGATATGTCGCATCTACACGATAATAACCCGGCCGCACGAAACGTGAAAACTGTGTCATTATCCATCCTTTTTTCTTGACCGATGCGTCATTTTCGATAAAATTGCAGTTGGGAGTGGCAAGGTACCAGTAAATGTAGGCATTCATACTGTTGTACATGCAATCAAGGATCTCTTTACCGAAGGTTATAAGGGTGTTCATATCATCCGGATCATAGAAATGCTCGGTCATCCATATCTTTTTCCCCTTGCTTATCGCATTGGTATAGGTTTTCATCTGTGCACCGTATAAATGAACACCTATATAATCGATATTCGCGGCAGCTACAGGGTCGTTGAGTGCTGGATCAGAGTAGGAGACATCAAAATTATACGTCTCCGGCATCAAAACCGGTTTCTTCAGTACAGAGGCATTGTTTTTGCAGAAGTTAAGAAGCTGAGTGGGTGTCCAGTCACAGGATTCATAATCGACCTTAATGTTAGGCTCGTTTTGTATGGAAATTACATCGACGACTCCTACGTAATCGATAAACTCATTCAGGTAATTGGCATATTCAGTATAGGATTCCGGCTTCAATTCTCCGCCAACCGTATTATTGTTTGTTTTCATCGAGGCCGGGGGAGTCCAGGGGGTAGCAAGAATCTTCGCGCCCTTTGCTTTGGCTTTCTGTGCATTCGATTTTTCACTGTCCCATGATTTGTTCGGATCAATGTGTATTCTCAGGATTGAGAGTCCCATCTGGTTATTGTCTGTCCCAAATGCCACATTAATCTGGGCATCAGTGAGCGGAGGATACCAGATAGTGCTAGCCGCTCCGAAACCGTCAATCTCCTGCTTGACACTGTTCAGGTCTATTGTTGCCTGCTGGGCGGTCAGGGAAAACACTGTCAGCAGTATCAGAACCAGTGAAGACTTCATGGTAAAAGAAATTGTCTGCATTATCTGTCCCCCCTTTTTTGTAGAATTCTTTTCAGGTGCTGTAAAAAATTATAGGATAATAAATCGGGAATTTAAACTAGTGGAGAATATAAAATATTGAAACATGGTTCAACATGCCGGCGGCATTAATGCCGTCTCTGGCCATACTAAGCCCGGTAAACCGGGCTTGCAAGGAAATGAAATCTCATTGTTTTCTATTTACCCGGATTTTATCGGGGTTACATGCATTGGAGTGCAGCCATTTTGTCGTATTTTCGTGATGTCGTGCCCTCGTTCTGTCGTACTGTCGTACATTCGTACACTCGTACTATATGGCCTTACTCCCACTCAATTGTTCCTGTGGGTTTTGGGGTTAAATCGTAAACTACGCGGTTAACACCAGGAACCTCATTAATTATCCTCGATGTGATTTTTTTAAGCAGGTTCCAATCCGGTGTCTCGATCTCCGCGGTCATTGCATCGATTGTATTGACAGCACGGATTATTACCGGGTATTCAAAGGATCTTGCATGATCCCGTACACCAACCGACTTGAAATCAGGAACAGCCGTAAAGTACTGCCACACCTGACCCTCCAGTCCCGCTTTCCGGAACTCCTCTCTCAGGATAGCATCTGATTCACGTACTGCCTCCAGACGTTCACGGGTGATCGCGCCAAGACATCTCACACCGAGACCCGGACCGGGGAAGGGTTGACGATACACCATCGAATCCGGCAATCCAAGAACTGTTCCGCATTTCCGGACCTCATCTTTGTAAAGGTATTTGACAGGCTCAACCAGTTCGAATTTCATATCATCAGGTAAACCACCTACATTGTGATGAGCCTTGATAGCCCTGGCGGTTTTGGTACCGCTCTCAACGATATCAGGGTAGATGGTTCCCTGTGCCAAAAAGCGGATGCCCTCAAGCTTTGCAGCCTCTTCTTCGAAAACACGGATAAATTCGTTGCCAATTATTTTGCGTTTTTTTTCAGGGTCACTGACCCCCTCAAGCTTACTCAGAAACCGGTCCACAGCATCCACATATACGAGATTCGCTCCCAGTTTCTCTCTGAAAACCCGCACTACCTCCTCGGATTCACCTTTGCGCAGCAGGCCATGATTAACATGGATGCAGATGAGATTGCTTCCGATTGCTTTGATCAGAAGAGCGGCAACTACGGAACTGTCAACCCCGCCGGACAGGGCAAGGAGTACCTTTTCATTTCCGATCTGATCCCTGAGCTCAGAGATTTTATTCTGTGTAAAAACATCCATGTTCCATTCAGCTTTACACTTACATTTATCGAAAACAAAATGACGGACAGTCTCTTCATCCATCGTGTCTCTGTTAATCTCCGGCATGTCATCACATCCTGTCGCCATGCACGGATAATCGCTCTGTAAAACATCCTTTCCGGGACAAACCTTGACACCGTCGACCATGCGGTTTTTCCCGCCTGCATAGATTATTCCCTTAAGGCCGGAATAAGCTTTGATCTGCTCAAGAGTTATATCATGAGGTACTATCTCGCTGTAAACTCCCATCGCACGTACCATCCGCGCGATCACAGAGTTATCGGTACCACCCAAATCGATGACTAAAATAGTGTCCTGTTTCAATGCAAGATCCTCCGGAAAAGAAAATGGGGAAAAGATTAAATATATAATATGTAGTTATAGTTCCTCTGAAATTATGGCCGGTCATGAGAGAGAGATTTGCCTTGTGATGGGAGCTGGAACGTCCTTAATTCACCTCAGGGGTGAATTATTGAACTTGCTGAGGCATCATTTAACAGGTTAAGTCACTATTTCACCCCAGAGATGAATCAATGACCCGGAAATAAAACAAACCATTGTTCTCCGCAAAACAACCTCAGTAAAAATGATACCGTTTGTTGATTATCACTCTGCGTATTCTCCCAGAGCACTTTGTGGAAACAAGCCCCATTTCAATTTTCCCCTGACATTCCTAATTCCGCAACTCTTCCAGCATGAATATGATTTCTAAATTCAACTGGGGTATGTGTACACTGAGCTCAGCCGAAGTGCACAGAAGTGGCTTACTGAGCGAAGCCGAATTGAGCTTTGTAAATCTTCCCATGATCAGCAGTGACCATGAAAATGAAAACTCCATGTCTGTTCTTCATCTCAACAACAGATTTTCCCTTAACCAATTCACTCCTGTTAATCAGCTTCCCGCTTACATCGTACACCATTATTTTACCTGGGCCTCCATATTCTCCGAGAGACACCTTTATTAAATTGCCGCCAAGAGGTGAAAATGAAAAATTTACCGGATCTGATTTTGATAAATGAGATCTGTCTATAATCGTTGCATTCTGATACAGGCTGGTGAGAGGTACCCTCGTAAACTCTACATCTTCCTTGTTTGTCGCATAAGAAACATATAGATAGTCATTCCATATCGTGGATTTGGGATAACTGTAGCCGGCACTTTTTGCCTTGCCTGCATAGCGCAAGCTCTGAAGGCCGCTTCCGCCTTCGCGAAGAACAAATGCCTTGTCGAACATCAGACCATCTTTACTTAATGAGATAACAAGAGGAACTCTGGTTTTGTTGTTAACTGGATTGCCCACTTGAAAAGCTGTCCCGTCAGGAAGATTTCCCGCACTCTGCTTGGACCGGGAATCAGGCATGTTTGTTAAAACAGGAACAGTCCAGTTTGCCCCGAAGTCATTACTCACAGATGCCAGACGGAAAAACGTGCTGCTCTGATCCCGGAAAACCATCACTACCGCATTGTCAGCCCGATAAAAAGAACTTGGTTCCATCTCACGGCTGTTATTACCGCTTGAGGGTAGTGTGGTGATATTCCCTTTTTTCCAGCCTCTTATTCCAGATGGATCATCTGTATAGACAGGGCGAACAAATAAGCCAGGTTGAAAGTGAGCCGCCCCGATAATGCGTCCTGACGGCAGCCTGTGGGGGTTCTGTTCAAATATTCCGTTAAGCCGGGTACCATCTGCCATGGGCAGGTGTTTTATTTCTGACCAGTTTATGCCATCGGTACTGGTTTTATACTGTGTATAGCCACCCCGAACCGTATAGTCATCCGGCCACATATTGATATAAGCAACCAGAGTGTCACCATTGACCCACCAGCCGCCCGAGCTGTGATAGCCGCTGTCACTCTCAGGAACAAGTGTCATGGGTGCCGACCACACTTTGCCGTCACTGCTGCGGCTGTAGGCTACCCAGGTCTCAGGTGCGTCTTCATCGGTCTGTGAACTCTGCCATTGACAATAAACATGATCCTTGAATCCGATCATAACTACGCCGTTGCTGAAATGATCGGTCTCATCCGATGGCCTGAAGACAGTCACAGTTTCGGTACCGGGAGCGGTTGTCAAACCAAGATCGTCGGGTCTGGACTGGTTGAACAAACCCTCTTTAACCATAAAGGGTGCATCGGCTGCGTTAACAGAAATGCCTGAAAAAAGGATACATATAATGGTAAAGAATATTATGTGGTCAGCCCGGTACATGGGAATCTCCCTTTTCCCCTTGGCAGGGGGATTTTTTTATCGTAATAATGACCTGAAATGGTGATTACAAATCTGCACGTTTTATTATTCACCAGGGTTCATCAAGATCATCATACTGACTAAAGGTGACATGAGTCCACCTGGTTTACTTTATAGCATTACCTGCTACCGGATTAAGGAACCTGCTTGAATGTACTCCCTCTCCTTTGAATATTGCGATGCGGATCTGTGATCCCAGATGAATCGAACGCCACTGGTTTTCCTTGACCTGAAGGGAGATAATCTCCCGCCCGGCAATATCACACAAAGAGAGAGTGCCTGAAACAGGGGAACGGAAATTTACCACCCCGGCTCTTATCCGCCACTCGGGGGAAACCTTTTTCAATGCCGATACCGGTTTTGTACCGGTTGCCCCTTCCACAAAAAGGCCGACAGTGCGTGTCATGGAGGAATTTTCCCTGTCAGTCACTGTAAATGTGAAGTAAGTGATTTCCCCGGCTTTTGTGGGGGTAATACTCAGTATCGAGTCTTTTACAGAAAGTGTGGCAGATGTTGAAGTTCCAGCTTTCCAGGTTGGCGATGTCAAAGTGTAGCCGCGTGTCAGCTCGGCCATGTTCAGCTTAACAGTCTCGCCAACACCTGCAGTCACATGAGGAGTAGCCATCCAGTTCAGGTAATCCTCAAGATTTGTGTACCCGTCTCCGTCAGGGTCTGCATTGCTTTCAGAAAAGTTACCCTGTCCGGAATTGGGATTTGTTCCAATAACAATCTCATACCAGTCAGGCATCCCATCTCCATCAGAATCAAATCCCGCCGGACGGCTTGTGGTGGGATAATTCTCGTACCCGCCGACATCACTTTCCCGGTCCGGAATTCCCGCTAATCCGGATTTACTTCCCTTATATGTGGTTGTTCCGTTGAGAGTCTCCCTGATTATACGCTTATCATGATCATCGAAAACAGGCATGTTCATGCCCACATCAGAAAGAACGCTCTTATAGGCATCTTTTGCGGGATGTATCGTGGCATGGGAAGGGAAAAAGGGTGAACTTACCCAAAGTGTCCAGTCAAGCTTCTGGCCGTTTGACAGAGTATATCTGCGACCGCATTCATTGCTGGTTCCATTACACGTAAAGCTTCCGTTTTTTGCCTGAAGGATATTGCCGGAGTAATAGTAACTCTGTGAACCCAGTCCCGCTCCCTCCAGATCAGCAGAGAGCATCTGGTGTAAACTCGTCGCAGCTCCTTCTTTATAATAATTGCCGACAAAATTAACCTCGTGAGCGCCTCCGTCGGTGGCACGGGTATGCCAGTTGTAAACGACGTTGTTGAAGATATCGAGACGGCCGGCATAGTACCCGTTGCCGTCAAGCCCGCCTCCCATGCTCCAGTTGCGTCCGGCACAGTGGGCAAGGAGGTTGTGATGAAAGCTGCCGATATCACCACCGATGGTCGCTGCGTATCCGTGACCGGTCCCCGCGGGATAATTTGCATGGTCAGCAATATTCAGCGCCTCAGAGATAAGTGTACGCTGCAGTGTGATGTTCTTGCCTCCACGAGAGCTGAACGCCTCATCAATTGTCCAGCTTATCGAACAGTGGTCAAGAATGCTGTAATTTGCGCCAGTCAGCCCCATGCCGTCATAGGTAGTGCCGTATCCAAGCCTCACCTTCATGTGCCGTACTATAAGATCGTCTCCTGTAAAGCCAACCGGAGCACTGCGAATGCAGATGCCTTTACCGGGCGCGGTCTGTCCCGCCACAGTTACACAGGGATCACCCAGAACCAGACGGGATTTGAGTGTTATCACTCCACCTACATCGAATACTATTGTCCTGGGACCTGTCTGGTTCTCTACTGCATCACGAAAGCTACCTGCTCCTGCATCATTGAGATTGGTCACATGTACTACTTTACCGCCCCGGCCTCCGCGGGCATAGCGTCCATAACCCTCGGCTCCAGGGAAAGCAAGATGACGCGGAGAAAATCTCCAGAGCTTGCCCCTGGTCACAAAATTGTTCTGATCTTTTTCATCGATTCTCCACCAGTAAACCTTCAGGTTGGTGAGACCGGTCGCTTTCCAGGTTGTAGCTGTCTGTGATCCCTTGTACTCCGGTGATGAGGTCGTAGCGTTTTCAACGGCAGCAGAGTCGGTGCCGAAGTAAACATCATGAGATTTTGCATTAGAAGCTGCTTTCCAGGACAAAGTAATAGTTCCATCATCGGCATCTGCATGGTAATCGCGATCCGCTGGTGACTCATTGGTTGCCTGCGCATTCGGATCGGGAAGATCAAGGGTCAAATTGTTGATAAAAACGTTGTTATAGGAACCGGTTTTTAACGAAGTATAGTCAATTGTGACAGTCTGCCCGGCATTGACATTGAATGTTATGAATGAAGATGCTGCTTCTGTAACCACAAGTTTTCTGTTGGTCTGAGGCTGACTGTTTTTAACAGCGGTTCCATTAACAGAAATAGAGATATTTCCATGCTGCTTTCCATCGATTGCGTTGTGATACGACTGCAGTGTGTGGGAACCTGCTGATAATCCGGAGATTGTAAGACGGATACCGGCTCCGGCATCTCCATCTACAACATACAGTGCATCACCGATCAGGCGCGCATAATTGGGAGCCTGAACCCCTGCTTTGTAATAGGCGGACTTGATTCCTGTACCAGCCCCGCCGTTCCTTGACAGGGTAAATGTAATCCCGTCAACTGTTTTTGATACGCTTCCGGAGGTCTCACCTACAGCCCAGGAGGTATACCCGGGCTCATTGCCTTCAGCAAAAGGACGGCCTGTCATGTCAAAATCCAGCAGAACAGGGGAGGTACCCATTGCAGTTGAGCAAAAAAGGAACAACCCTGCTGTAAAAATTATCTGCATCGTCCTCTCTTTCATGTTTTTATCCTCCTCACCCGTTCATATATAACGAAACTTTTGTTTCTACACTGTATGTATTATTATACGGGAAAAAACCTGGAAATGTAATGCAATCTACAATTTATGAAAAAAATCTGTACTATTTTGAGTACACATTCAATATGGGCAAACAGGTTTGAAATATGCTCTAACTTATTGAAATTACTGATGATATGTGGTAAATGTGGCGGAAGTGAGTATGATTGATATGATAAATTATACGGGCCTGTACTGGTACAGATCACTTTCCTGGCGGAAGAAAAAAGGGCAACAGAAACTGATTCCTGCCACCCTGTTCCCCCTTTGAAATTACATCAGGTTTATATATCCGCTTTTTACTGTTCCGTCAAATTCAGATCTGATGATGTAGAGTGTGCTTTTCAAGCCGGAAAGAGGTATTGATACTTTACTGGTTTTTAAACCCTGACAAACTTTCCTTGAGAAGACCTGTTTACCATCGAGTGAAAAGATACTCACTTTCACTTCAGATGCATCCGTATGTATGCAGAGAGCCTTTTCCCGGGGGCAATAGTATGAAATCTGTTCTGTACCTTTTGCCTTCCGCACAATAGCAGAAACACTCTGCTCGATAGTAATCTTGTCAATATTGGGTCCATCATTACCATTGATTGTCCCGAATGTTATAACACTTATTCCCTGAGGCAGGGTAAGACTGATTGTCTTCGGTACCCAGGTTTCCCAGTTCGTTGTAGCCTCAAACGTTACAGATGCAATCTGCTGGACACCGTTTACAGAAACCGAGAATGCCCTTGCTGCTCCTGAACCATTGGCAAAAGTGACAATGACATTTTTCTGTCCCGCGTTATCGGAATAAACCGGAATCTCTATACATGATCCGTTAACCGCCGAAATATTGACATAACCCTCACCTGTGAATCCCGCGTTTTTGGTTTCCAGCACAGCATCCTTCAATACACCGTATTCTGCCTGATAAGTAAATTTGTCAACAGGCATGAATGATGCGGAAACCGACAAATTGCTGCTCAGTGATTGAACCGTATAAGTCGGATTGGTACCTGTATGATCACCCGACCAACCGGTAAAAGTCCAGCCGCCATTGGGGACAGCAGTCAGGGTCACATTTGTACCTTCCAGAATTTTTGCCCCGTCAGGACTCTGTTTAATTGTACCCCCGGGAGCTGCCTGTCTGCTGATAGTGTAATAGGTTCTGTTATCATTTGCATAGACAACATTATCACCTGCAAGCTCATTGATATACATCTCGATATTGGTATAACCATCAGCAGAAAGATTGGTGAGCTTATTGTCACTGGCCAGGTTGGGGTTGAGACCATGTAATATCTCCCAACTGTCGGGCATTCCGTCTTTGTCGGTGTCAACAGGAGGTGTTCCGTCAGGAACAGTACCGACATTGTTGGGGATCCCGTTGTCATCTTCGGTTGTGATAATCTTTCCCTTCTTACCATAAGAGACAAGTTCATCGATGAGAAACTCATCCACTGCATCACGCACCTTTGAGGCACCGGCATTTCTGATTACATACTCAACTGCATCCTTTGCAGAAAGCAAATTTTCAACTCCAGGGTAATTAAAAGGGGCGCTTACCACAGTGGCAGTTTTATAATCGGTCATAAGGGTTCCATCCAGAACACCATTTTTGTTGCTGTCTACCCAGTTATCCTTCCCATAAACATGGAATGCGGCAGTTGTGTTTGTAATGTGGGAATTGGAACTGCTCGAGGGCCCGTAGATGAAATAGTTTCCGATTAAATTGCATTCAGAAAGTCCCTCTGTGTCTCCCATGATATAGCCATTTGAAGCCCAGTTGTAAAAAACACTGTTTATGCATTCATGTGTTCCACGGGCCTTGGGATTTCTGGTTTTGTTGTCGATGTAAAGGGAACGGATAATTGACCATTTTCCACTCTGCATCAATCCGCCGGTTGAATGGTTTTCCTTGTTTATTCCCTGACCGATAATACAGTTCTGAACGGAGAGATTATCAATGCCTGAACCATTCACGTCAAGCGTACCGTCGATTCCCCAGGAAATCGAAACGTGGTCAAGCATATAATTCTGCCCCTCAGAGATGGCCAATGCATCTTTCTTGCTGTCGCCGTTTTTCCCCATTCTTATTCGTATATAACGGATTATGTTGTTACCTGAATCACCATTGAGTGCAATGCCATTCCCGTAAATTGTGATTCCGCCACCCGGAGCGGTCTGCCCGGCGACATAAATATTCTTTTTTATTACTATCCGGTCTGAGATTTTTATTACTCCTCCAACAGTAAAGACCACGATCCTGTTTGACACGCTTACTGCGTCGCGGAAAGAACCGGGACCGGAATCTGCAAGATTTGTGACCAGATAAACTTCTCCGCCCCGGCCACCGGTAGTATATCTCCCAAATCCCTCAGCACCCGGAAATGCAGGGAGTTGAGCAAAACCGGTGTAAACAGCTAAAAGAAGCAGGATTGCGCTTAAACTCTCAGGTCTCATATATCCCCTCTGTTTGCCTGTGATTGCCTTTTAATCCAGATTATACAATCAACCAGTGTATTAATATAGAAATATAAGGGTAAAAGGTGAATGCTGGCTGGTTATAATCAGATTTGGTAAATTTTCTGTACTGTTTTGAGTACATTGATTGTTGATGTTTTTCTGCGCCTTCAAATAACAAATCCCCGTTTTTTTTCCAGGGATGGAAATCGGGGACTGGCTAAGGTCAGATGCAAAATATCAGACGATTATTTTTACATAAGATTAAAATACCCGCTCCTCGTAAAATCATCGGATTCAAGTTTTATGAGGTAAATCCCGGAATTGAATCTGTTCAGATGAATATTTGTCTTTCCGGTTGCACTATTGAGTACTCTTGAAAACACCATTTTCCCATCGATTGAGAAGATGCTCACTTTCAGCGTACTGGATGGATTTGTCTCGATACAGAGTACTTTCCGGACAGGGTTATAGAATGAGCGCGATTGAGCTTTTTCGTTTCTTAAAGCTTCAGAAGCAGCACTCTGATCAATTGTAATCTTATCAACATTGGGACCATCCTGACCGTTTATGGTTGCCAGGGTGATAGTGCTTGCTCCCTGCGGGAGGTTGATACTTACCTGCTTTGATTGCCAGGTTGTCCAGTCCGGGGTAGCTTCGAACCTGACATCCGCTATCTGCCGGGTGCCGTTAACAGAGATCGACAATGATCTTGCCGAACCTGATCCATTGGCAAATGTAATAGTGACTTTTTTCTCGCCGGCAGCATCAGCATAAACTGGAATCTCAAGGGATGCACCCGCTACGGCATTAAAGTTTACATAAGCAGTGCCTGTAAAGCCGGCATTCTTTGTCTCCAGTACTGCTTCATTCAGGACGCCATTTTCTGCCTGGTAAACAAATCTATCCAGTGGAATGAAAGAAGCCGAAACTGAGATGTTTCTGTTCAAAGATGTGATAGTGTAAGTGGCGTCTGTGCCGCTATGGTCTCCTGTCCACCCGTTGAATTTCCAGCCGCTGAGCGGAACTGCCTTCAGGGTCACATTCGTACCTTCAAGCAGGGAAGAACCTGCTGGGGTCTGGGTGATTGAACCGCCGGGAGAAGCCTGTTTTGTTATAGTGAAATAGTTTCTCGAATCCTGAATAAAATAAGCTGAAATGTTTTTATTGGATGTCATTGTGACAGTTGCCGGATTGGCGCTCCCGGAAAGGTCTCCATCCCAGTGGTCAAAAATCCACCCCTGAGCGGGAGTCGCTGTCACAGTTATGCTCTCACCTTCACCATAGCTTCCGCTTTGAGGCGCAACGGTTCCTTCTCCCTGTGCAATCGATACAGCAAGATTGAAGGTTTTTCCCTCTGAAATTGGATTATCCAGCGTGGCTCCAGCCCCTCCCCTTGCTGCTGTTATTTTGCTTTTTACTTCGGAATAAGGAAATTTGTTGTACTTATAGGGGGGAGTAAAGGGATCATTGTAACCATCTTTCTTTGTCCCGTTTACATTGCAATCTATTGTAAATACACCCGCCTGGCCTCCTGTACTGATAAGCCCGGTGGGATTTTTAACATTGCTCTCGAAAAAACATCCTTCCACCCTGACATTTGACATATATCCCGCATAAGCACCGCTCCCGACATTGTTGTAATAGCAGTTAAGCACATGAATTTTACCGTAGCGTGTGCGCGGACTGCGTGAATTGACATTTTCCCACCAGCAATAGGCATAGGTGACGTTGAGTTTACCATGACTGACTGACTCGTTGTCACTGGATCCGATAAGATTTGAAAGATTATGTTCACCGTTTGATACATAAGTAAATTTGCACCATGATGCGGTCACATTATCCGAGCCTTTTACGACGTCAAAGTTTCCATCCTCTCCTTCCATCACTGTGCAGTGGTCAAACCAGATCCTCTTGGATCCCTGTATACATACTGCATCCCAGTTTTGTTCTGAATTGGAATTTCCTGGCCCTCTGATTATCAGATTTCTGACTATAATGTTCTCAACTCCTGAAATCTGAAATGAACATTTTACGGTAAGACCCGCTTTCACACCGATAATGGTTTTGTTGGACTTGAATCTCAGGACATCACCACTTGTTCCTTTGTATCCATTACCCATGTCATTCATGACATGGATCACCCTGGGTTCTGAGGATTCAACGGCAGCCTTTAAATCCGCAAAGGTGGTAACTTTCACAGGAGTGGCATTTCCGCCTCCGGTAACCGGCCCTTTTTCCGTTGTCTGGCCGTCATAATTTGCCCAGCCAAAAGAAGAATTTCCATCCTGTGCCATCACTTGAAATGCTGATAGAAAAACCACCATTAACGATAAAGCTATTCCCCGGTGTTGCTTAAAAAACGCTTTTTCTGATCTTTTCATCTTTTATTCCTTTCCCCATGCGTCTGGTTAAAGACTGTTTATGCATCCGTTATTTACAATCATCTTCATGTGATTTTCTTCCGGCCTGACTTATATCAATAATATAAGGGGAAATTTGACAGCAGACTATTGTGTTGAAAAGAAATCATGGGCACGGATGTCCATGGACTTCGCTGAGTATGAGAAGAGTCATCCAAGCTTTGGCTGTAACCACTCATTGCCTCTCCTTAACAAAACGACAACAGCCTTTGTCGTACATTACAAACTCAGAACGGGTATTGTTGTTAATTGTCTCTGAACCCGATCCCTGTCCTCTGCAATTGCTCATTACTCCGGCCAATTTTTACTCAAGGCGCTTACAGCAGGTTTATATGCCCGCTCTTTGCAGTTCCGCTCTGTTCGAGTCTTAGCAGGTACTTCCCGCTCCTGAGCCCGTTTAACGGCAATTCTAATTTCTCTGCTCCGGATATCCCGGAAAAACTCTTTGAAAACACCTTCTTGCCACTGAGGGAAAATATGCTCACACTCAGTTTCTTTGATGGATCTGCCTGTAAACAGAGCGTCTTTTGTGAGGAGATGTAAAAGGAAACCGGTTTTACATCTATTGTAAGATTGTCGGCTGCAGATGTCCCCTGATCAAGTGTCAATTTATCGATATTGGGACCGTCCTGGCCGTTAATTGTTGCCAGAGTGATTGTGCTTGCCCCCTGCGGCAGAGAGAGGATTACCTGCTTTGATTGCCATGCAGTCCAGTCTGCAGTGGCTTCAAACTGGACTGATGCTATCTGCTGTGTACCATTTACAGAGGCAGACAATGCTCTGGCTGAGCCGGAACCATTGGAAAACGTGACAGTACAAACTCTCTGACCGGCTGCATCAGTATAAACCGGAATCCGGACAGATGCTCCTTCTGCGGGATTGAAATTTACATAGGCATCGCCGGTGAAGCCCGCATTCTTTGTCTCAAACACCGCTTCATTCAATACGCCATTTTCTGCCTGGTAAACAAACCTGTCGATCGGAATGAAAGAGGCGGAAACCGAGATGTTGCGGTTCAGGGAAGAGACAGTGTAAGTGGCGTCTGTACCGCTATGGTCACCAGACCATCCTGAAAATGTCCATCCGCTGTTTGGAACTGCAGTCAGGGTCACACTTGTGCCTTCGGCAAGCGAATTACCCTCAGGATTCTGGGTGATACTGCCGCCGGGATTTGCCTGCTTTGTTACGGTGTAGTAATTCCTTGTATCCTGGACAAAATAGGCGGAAATGCTCTTATTGCCATTCATGGTCACTGTTGCCGGATTTGTGCTTCCGGAAAGATCTCCGCCCCAGCGGTCAAAAAGAAACCCGCCGGCAGGTGTTGCGGTCAATGTGACACTTGCACCGCTTTCGAAACTTCCGCTTGACGGAGTGATAGTGCCCTGTCCCTGTGCAACCGATACCGTAAGATTGTATTTTACAGATGATCCCAGGGCATTGAGATATGCCGACTCCATCGATAACAGCTGCGACCCGTAATCGCCTCCCCACTGGTACCCTGTCCTGCGCTCCTCACTTACTGACATGAAATCGTATGTCTTTACCCCGTCACGGTCACAGAAAAACTGCCTGTCATCCTCGACATTGTAGAAACGGTACCATAGCGATGCTCCAGGGGAGGATACAAACTGTCCATTGGAAAACTTCAGATCCGGGGTGTGTGTTTTTTTGTACCAGGCGATTGCACCCTTGACAGCATTCTGAATGGCGGTTGTCTGCTCCGGCCATGCCATCAGAAAGTACACTATAGGTACGGATTCCGACCCTGACTTGGATGGAAGTTCGTAGGAGCGGGCGCCTGCAGGAGCGTATGTGGATGGATTGTGCTGGGCGCACCACACAGTAAGATTCCCATTGTTGACTATCTGCGCCTTCAGCGCGAAATCCACCGCTTTATTGAGGGCTGTCTGGAGTTTGGAAATGTCCGATGATGATACGAGGTCGGTATCAAATGGAGACTTTTTGTCGATGATATCCTTTACCAGTACCATCACTCTCACCATGGCATTGTCATTGTAAGTGGCAAGATCCGAGTAGTTGTTGCGTTTCGGGAAGACCTGAGGCCATCCGCCGTTGGGAAGCTGTGATGCAAGGATAAATCCCACGGCCTTGTTGAAAGATTCCTTGAATTTACTTTTGTAGGAGGAGTTTGTGGTTGCCTTGTAACGTACCGCAAGAAGACGCATCTCCTGGACAGTAGCATTGTTGTCAAACATCCCAAGGGGAGTATTGTTTGCTGTCCATTCCGAAAGCGCAGAGCTCCCATCATAGGGCTTTACATACTTTCCTGCGTAAGCCTTGCTGAACCCTCCATGACTCATCTGCCAGGTAGTGAGGTTATATGTATAGACATCGATATCCATTGAGCCGGCAGCAGAGGTTAGTTCGCTGTAACCACGAAGTTTGTCCAGAGCGGAGAGTACAGATGATGGGGGAGTGTAGGCTGAGGAGACTCCTGGAAGAAAGATCGATGTTAAACAGATACAGAGAAAAAACCTCTGAAAACAAGCTGTCTGACTCATAAAGAAGCTCCTGCCGTGTACTGGTCAAATTGCATTAAGATGCTGTTATTCCATTTTATAGTATAAGGTAAAAGGGATGCAGGAAGAAGGAATAGTTGAATTTGCTGATTTTTTCTGTACTATTTTGAGTACAGAGCTGGATGGTAAGGTTTTGATAAGACTATGTACGGGCTCATTTCAACTGCACTCTGTGAGCACAAAAAATCCCGCTGAAGGTTCTCGTTTTGTCGTGTTCTCGTTTTGTCGTTCATCACCACCTTCACAATTCTTCCATGTTGATTCCACAGACCCCGCCTGATATAATTTAAAAATCAGGCTGTGCGGTAAACTGCATTCCCGGCAGTTGATTCTTCAACGAGGACCAGTGATACAGTGTTATTGAGTGTCATAATTCCGGTATACAATGAAAAGAACACTATCAGCAGTGTAATCTCCCGGGTACAGGAGACCCCGCTTCAGCACGGCATCGAGAAAGAGATTATTGTTGTCGATGATGGTTCCAGTGACGGGACATCTGATATTGTGCAGAATCTCGGATGTGAAAATGTACGGATATTCAGGCACGATGTGAACATAGGGAAGGGGGCAGCGCTCCGTACCGGAATAAAAGAGGCAAAAGGGGATTTTGTGATAATCCAGGATGCCGACCTGGAGTATCATCCGCGGGAATACCAGCATCTTCTGCAGCCTCTTATCGAAAACCATGCTGATGTTGTTTACGGATCGAGATTTGTCTCTACCGGGCCCCACAGGGTTCTTTACTACTGGCATTCGGTAGGAAACAGGTTTCTCACGCAACTGTCAAACATGTTTACCAACCTGAATCTTACGGATATGGAAACCGGATACAAGGCTTTTCGTCGCTCTGTGCTTCAGCAGGTCACTATCAAAGAGAATCGTTTCGGTTTTGAACCGGAGATTACCGCCAAAATCTCAAGAATCAGGGGTATAAGAATCTATGAGGTCGGGATCACCTATTTTGGACGTACCTATGAGGAGGGGAAAAAGATCGGATGGAAAGATGGTTTACGGGCACTGTACTGTATTTTTAAGTACAATCTGTTCAGATAGTGTAAGGTAAATTTAAAGCAGACAAGAGTTTTTATTCCCACAAATTTCTCATTACGAGTGCTTAACAAAAGATAGCAAACCAGCCTGTTATTTATAGTGCAGCTTTAACAGAATCTCCTCAAGAATTTTCTCCGGAGTATTCTCAACTGACACAGTGATCGCATCTTTGGGAGGTTCGAGAACCGAAAACTGACTGTCAAGGAGAGTTTCCGGCATGAAATGCCCTTTCCTGTTTCTCATCCGCTCAGATATGCGATCCCTGGTTCCCTGAAGAAAGATAAATGTCACCTGTTCCTGGGTTTTACTGACAAGAATCTTCCTGTAAACCGCTTTGAGCGCTGAACAGGCAAGCACCCCTCCACCCTCTTTTTCCCATTTTTCGATATTTGATGAGAGTGTCTCAAGCCAGGGGCTGCGGTCATTGTCCGTAAGCGGTATCCCGCGCTTCATTTTTTCCACATTGGTTTTGGAATGATAACTGTCTGCATCGTGGAAAGGAATATTCAATGCCCTGGCAAGTGCTTTACCGATAGTCGTCTTTCCGCTTCCGGAAACTCCCATTACTATGAAAACCACTCTTTGCTCCTCCGGGGAATTCAGGGGAAAAATAAAAAATAATGAAAGAGGGAGGAAATGGCCTAAGTACGAAAATATGAGTGTACGACAAATGATGGTATGCACAGTGCATCCTGAAGTTTATTGATGATTATTATATTTAGATTACAAACACCAATAACGAAGTGAAAATCCGGTATACAATTATCGTTTCTTCTTCCACTAGTAAAGATTAAGGAGCCAGCTAATCCTGCCTGACTTGTAATAGTTTCCCGTCGGGCACTGCACTATGTCAACACAGAGGGGGTGGCGGAAGACCGCAGTCTTCTGCGGGCTGAAGCCAGGTGGGAGACTTCCCCCGCATTATATCTTAATACAATAATTGTTCTCGGTAAATGGTGTTCTTACTCGTGATGTTTCCTTCTCGATTACTATTAATAGCACAGCTCCACTGAGGTTAAACGGACATTACTATTATGTATTATTAAAAAATTTCTCCGGGCGGATGCGTCGAAATGACATGGTTGGGTGTTCTTACCATGACAGGGGATAGTGGGCAACAAAAAAGAAATGCTTTTGTACGAACGCTCTTCAAGTCCACCTTTGAGGGATTTAGGGGGGCAGAATGTTATGGGGCAATAATTGTGAAAATGTACTCAGAAATCTATTTTATTTGCAACATTCAAAAAAACATGGACTCAAAGGAGTCGATATGAAAATGGATAAAAAAGATATCCGGAACTGCTTTCTTTTGGTCCTCCTTGGTGCCATCTGTTTTCTTCCCTTCCTGGGGGCGGTGCATCTGTTTGACTGGGATGAGATCAATTTCGCCGAGGCATCACGCGAGATGATAGAGAGCGGAGACTACATGAGGGTCACTATCGACTACCAGCCTTTCTGGGAAAAACCCCCGCTTTTCTTCTGGCTTCAGGTGATGTCGATGAAAATGTGGGGAGTAAACGAATTTGCCGCCCGTTTTGTAAACGCAATCTTCGGAATACTGACCCTTCTGGTCGCATATATCGTGGGGAAAAAGCTCTACGACAGGACTTTCGGATTTCTGTGGGCAGCTACCTTCGCAGGATCATTTCTCCCGCACTTTTTTTTCAAATCAGGAATAATCGACCCTGTTTTCAATCTCTTCATTTTCCTGTCAATCACACTTATAACCTCCGGGTTATTATCATCGGAAATTAAGCGGCGGCTCCTGATGTTTGGAACCGCTGGAGTGCTGAGCGGTCTTGCCGTTCTGTCAAAGGGACCGGTCGCCTTTCTGATGATAGCATTTACAATATTTATCTACTGGGCTCTTCAGAGATTCCGTAAAGAGTTTTCCCTCGGTGAGGTTATCCTGTTTATGGGGACGATGTGCTTTACGGCTGCCGTTTTCTACGGGATAGAGACAATATTTCACGGCACATGGTTTATCAGGGAGTTCCTGCGGTACCAGATCAGGCTTTTCAGTACCGGTGATGCCGGGCATGGAAGGCCATTCTATTTCCATTTCCTGGTAATACTCTTCGGATGCTTCCCGGCCTCGTTCATGGCTATCAGATCCTTTACAAAAAGGCATGAGCCGGTTTTATCCCAGAGACTCTACAACCGGATAATGATTATCCTTTTCTGGGTGGTTCTGATAACTTTCTCTATTGTAAAAACAAAAACTGTCCTGTATTCCTCACTGGCCTGGTTTCCTGTAACCTACCTTTCCGCTCTTACCATGTACGGTGTATTAAAAGGGGCTCTTCCCTGGGGAAAATGGCTTAACAGGTCTCTTATCGCTTTCTCCACTGTAACCGCTGCCGCAATTGCGGTTTTCCCTGTACTTATAATAAATAAAGACTGAATAACACCAATAATCAAAGACAGATTCGCCGTTGCCTGTCTTCAGAGGCCGGTTCAGTGGAGCGGATTTGAATTTCTTGTAGGTGTGCTGTTTTTCGCAGCACTAATCGTATCCTTTGTTCTTATCAGCCGCAGGAATTTCCTGAAAGGTTTTGCTTCGCTGCTTGTCTCCTGTGCCCTGTGCTGTGAGGCTTTCATGATAGTCTTTACACCAAAAATAGAGGAGTACACCCAGAGAGGGCCGGTGGATTTTTACAAGGAGCACTCATCCGGCGATGTCTACGTAAGATCGCTATTCAAAAGCTACGCTGATCTTTACTACGGAAAGAAAAGTATGTGTGCAAACCCCAAAAGTCACGATCGGG
Organism: Fibrobacter sp.; assembly: GCA_012523595.1. Classification (NCBI taxonomy): domain Bacteria; kingdom Pseudomonadati; phylum Fibrobacterota; class Fibrobacteria; order Fibrobacterales; family Fibrobacteraceae; genus Fibrobacter; species Fibrobacter sp. Next base: position 2,643 of record JAAYIG010000168.1, on the reverse strand, counting down.
AATGGCTCCTCAAAGGTGATATTGACAAACCGGTTTATTTTGTGGGGAGAATCACTCAGGAGAAAAAATACAGTGCACCTGAGTATGGCTTGACAAAACTAAAAGAGGAATACGGATTCGTTTACTACAGGCGCGATCCGCCTCAACAGGCTCAGGTCACTGAGTAAAGACGGTATCTCTGAAGATTTATAATTTTGTGCTTCTGAAGCAGATACTCGGCTGTCACTCTCAGCACTCCCATCCCGTATTTTATGCTCCTGGGGAGATTTATCGATGAGGCATCGCTGAAATACTTTGTGGGACAAGTTACCTCTGCGATGTCGTATCCTGCATAGAAAATCTGGGAAATCATCTCGTTGTCAAACACAAAATCATCGCTGTTGCATTGATAATTGATCCTGCTTAGAACCTCTCTTGAAAACGCCCTGTACCCGGTGTGGTATTCCGAAAGCTTCTGATTCATCAGCAGATTCTGGGTGAGTGTCAGGAGACGGTTGGCGATGTATTTGTAACGGGGCATCCCTCCCCGTATCGCTCCCTTGCCAAGAATTCTCGAACCGAAAACTACCTGATATAACCCGCTTCCTATAATACTGGCTATGGCGGTGATAAGCTTCGGGGTGTACTGGTAGTCCGGATGAAGCATTATCACTATGTCGGCGCCAAGAGAGAGCGCTTTATCATAGCAGGTCTTCTGGTTTCCTCCGTACCCCCGGTTTTTCTTGTGTATGATGATGTTTTTTATCCCCAGAGTCTGTGCTATTTCGACTGTGTTATCCTTGCTGGCATCATCAACCAGTATTATATCATCGACTATATCAGTCGGGATCTCCATATAGGTAGCCTCAAGCGTACTTTCAGCATTGTAGGCAGGGAGAACAACTATCACCTTTTTACCATTAATCATACTTTACTCCCGGAAATTCTCGCTTTACCCTGCAGGCATAAAGAATTGAAATTACAATAACCACTCCCAGCATTGCTCCGACAACGGTATCGAGCGGAAAATGAACCCCCAGGTACACCCTCGAGTAGGCAACCAGAAAAGCCGGCACAAGGGAGATCCAGAAGAGTCCTCCGTACAGATAAATTAACAGTGTGGCAGCGGAAAAAGCAGTATTTGTATGTCCTGACGGGAAAGAGTTGCGGAGCCGGACTTTTCCGAATACATGAACTTTTGATGAGTCGATCAGTTCATCACGCGGAATGTCACTTGGAATAGATTCAGTTGAAGGCCTGTTACAGGAATTGTTATAAAAGAAGCATACCGGACGGGGTCTCTTTACCAGAAGCTTAATCTGGGTGTTTATAATCCCGCTCACGCTCATGCTCAGTACCCCGCATATAAGCACTTTTTTAAGCTGGTTTTTAGGAGTCTTTATACAGATTATCCCGATCAGCAGCGGTGCCACGACCCATCCGTTACCAAGTTGTGTTATAGTCCAGAAAACCCAGTCGAAAGCAGGGCTGTTGTGGAAGTTTATCAGGACAAAGAGCCAGCAGTCGAACTGAAGAAGAGATTGAAACATTGCTTTAAAATAGTTGTTCAGAAGGGAAATCACAATTCAATTAATGATAAATAATGGAAGTCAAACGGAAGGTAAAGAACAGGGAATTCTTAAGACAGGAATGATTAAGAAGGGGGAGGAATCCGATTGTGAATCGGATATCCTCCCCCGGTCCCAGCTCACCTGCGGACAGGTGAATTGGTCCACTCCCCACCTTAACGGGGGTTTGCAAAACCCCCCGTAACGCCTCCCTCTGTGGTGGGCGAAGCGCTACGGCGAGACGGCATGCTTTATTATAGCCTCCAGGTGCCGTCAGGTGAGTTTTTTTCGAAAAGGGACGGACTACTTTTTTACTTTTATAAGCGCTTAAACTCCGGGGAAGCCATGAATTGGCGAAATATAAAAGTCCGGGCTTGAAGGCCTGGGTTAGTGTCCAGAGAGAAGTTCTTATGCTCTGAAAGTGTGGGATAAAATCAATCAATGTACTACAACACTTTCAATCTGTCTGATACCCGCATACTTCATCGACACTATAAACATCCGCGGTACAGCTCCTGGTGTGGCCATTTTATCATCATTGCAGATGGGCTCAGCGTTTCTTGTCTTGTGGATGAATTATACATTTTCTGAGTGATAATTTCTATACAAATTAGAACAAATCTTATTGTTGAAACCGGTGAAAGTCCGCTCACCCCATGTGTGAAAGAATCCCCCGCTGGAAGCGCCCCCTTATTAAGGGGGACAAAGGGGGGCCTTCCCATTTTTTTCATCAAACGTTTATTTCTGAGCCAAAGCCTCGATGAATCAGCAAAGCCAATTTACCGGGCACTTCTGAATCATGATAAACTCATGGTCATTATTACCTTCGAGGTGAAATCGTGATTTAACCCGTTAAATTCCAAAGTTACCTCTGAGGTGAAACCGTGACTTAACCTGTTAAATTCCAAAGTTACCTTGGGGTGAAACTGTGATTTAACCCGTTAAATTCCAAAGTTACCTCCGAGGTGAAATCGTGATTTAACTCGTTAAATTCCAAAGTTACCTCCGAGGTGAAACCGTGACATAACCTGTTAAATTCCAAAGTTACCTCTGAGGTGAAACCGTGACTTAACTCGTTAAATTCCAAAGTTACCTC
>JAAYIG010000167.1 GCA_012523595.1 Fibrobacter sp. | reverse complement strand
ACTATGGCTCCCTGGAAAGGGCGTCTCTATACAAAGGAACATACCCTGAGGTAATGAAACCCTGGATTGCCCGGATGGACTGGAAAGATCAGCTTCAGTACACAGGAAAATCTCCAGTGCGGCATAAGCATGACAGGCTTAAATACCGCATCCTTACTTTTCTTGAGCAGAAAGTATTCGGGGGAAGACAGCTTGGGGGCTTTAAGAATTATATCCTGCTTAAGAATAAGTAGCAGGGCTGATGGCTCTCACTTCTCATCCACCCCCGGAGCCACCCTTTTAATTACAGCAGGTGAACCCGGCCGCTTGAGATCACGTACTAATCTTCCTGACAGAGTAAATATCTTATCATCCGGCGAAAGAGGAATTATTGAGAATGGGAGTTCTTTTTTATACCGAATATTATTAGTCATCTTTTTACGGCTGATTACCGTTGAATTGACAGCAATGTCCTCTTTCAGCTTTATCTTCATAATAGTTGCGGCAGAGAGTCCATATATAGTGCCTATAGCCCATCCGGTGTTACCACTGAAATCTATAGCAAAAAGATTTGCACCCAGGTTTTTGATTGGTGAAAAGGCCTGAAATTCCTTGTCTGTTTTGATAAAACTGTTGCAGAAGAGAATGAAAAAAGTGTCAAGTGATGCCGATACGTAAGAGTTGTAAGAGGTGGTGGGTGTTGAGTGGTAAGCCCATGTACTTCCTCCGTTTTTGGTATACCAGAAGCGGGCGTTTGATGTTGTGACAATGCCGGTCTGTTCATCAAGGAAACAGACATTAAGAATGTATTGATCTTCTATAATCGGGGTTACACCACCCGGTGCGCTGATTGTTTTTCTTGCCCAGGATTCTCCGCAATTCACTGTCTTGTAAAGCTCTCCTCTGCTGGCACCAAGAAAAGCTGTTTGTGCATTGAGCATCTGAATGCAGTTAAAAACGATTGTAGAGGATGTTGATGGATTGTCTAAAATCTCCCAGTTCTTACCACCATCGGTGGTACGGAGAAGTGCTCCCTTGGTTCCCGCTACTAATCCTGTGTCATTGTTGATAAATTTTACAGCATTAAAGTCGTAAACTGATGAGAAGGGGTTTCCCTGCTCTTCCCAGGTTTCTCCCCCATCAGATGTGTGAAAAATAGTGGCTGAGTTTCCCACTGCCCAGCCATGGGTTGGGGTAGGGAAATGGATACCAAAAAAATTACCTGTAAATCCGGTTTCATGCAAAGTCCAGCTATTGCCGCCATCTTTGGTGGAAACGATAACACCTGAATCACCTGCCGCAAAAGCTGTATTGCTGTCTACTGCACATACCGCTCTGAGATAATCATTCAGCACAGGTTTAAAGAGAAAATTCCAGGTTTTCCCGCCATCTTCTGTTTTGGCAATATCACCGGTTTTTGACAGGTAGCCGGTCGATGAATCCGTGAAAAGAACCGATTCCACGTTGGAAATTGCTGAATCATTTACAGTGATCCAGTCCTCTCCCAGATTAGTTGACCGGTATATTGCTCCATTACCGCTGACAGCAATTAGAGTGCTGTCAAGATAGAAAATCCTGGCTATTGATTTGGTAGTATCGATCTGCTTTAAGGTCCAGGTAGTACCCCGGTTTACAGTCTTGAGTATGGTTTCCTTATTACCTGCTGCAAATCCGATACTGTCACTCACAAAGATGACAGCATTCAGTTGCTGGGTGGTTTTGCTTGACTGAAGGACCCAGTTTTTCCCGTTCTGAGTGAATGCTATTTTCCCGTCAAAACCCACAATCCATCCTGTGTTGAAATCCTCAAAATGTGCGGCATACCATGAGGTGGATTGTCCTGAAGGCATCGATTCCCATGTCTTCCCACCATCCATTGTTTTCATTAGCAGGTCGGAAGACCCAACTATCCATCCGCTGTCAGGAGAAAGCATATAAATGTTGCGAATAGTGTTTTTTCCGATTTTGATTGTATCCACAACTGATTCGAAAATGTTTATCTTTGATACATATTTACTGCCATTTCTCTCCATCAAAAACCATATGTTTTCCCTGTCAAAAGGAAACATGGCAGCTTGAAAGCCATCACCAAGAAACAGTCTGGGCCTTATTTCCCATGTTCTGCCCATATCGGGGCTCAACGAAATTGTGCCGTCATACCCGATTATAACCAGCGTATCGGAGGAGAGCGGGAAAATACCCTGTATTGGTGAACCATCGGGAAAAGGACTCTGGAAAAACCACTCTTCACCAGCAACAGTAAAGACAGCCGTAAGCAGGAAGACGATGGAGGTCAGTCGTGCCATGGAATAAATCCTGGGTGAGAAAAGATTTGTATATTAGTCCAGATCAGAAGCGCATATCTGAACAGAATAAATATAGTTCATGCGGCAAAAAACGCTGATTTTCAATGTATAAATCAGCACAACTTCTCTTTTCCCCAAAAATTTCAGTGAGTTCAACCTCTTTCTTCATATTATCAGAAAAGGCAATACTTTGCAATTGAATTTTCGCAGCAGATATCTTAATAGCTCAAGCTTCCTCTTCCTCCTCTTCTATCTCGCAATAGTCCTTCTGGAAACATTCTTCGCAATATCCATTGCACCCGATATAAGTTATAAATTGTATGCTTTCTGAGGAGACCGGTACTGTGTCATCAAGGACATCATCGAGGATATACTTGTAATAAATACTGTCTGGAACACCATCAGAAAGAACAATATTAACATGATTCTTCTCCAGAATTTGAAGGATATCATTAACTTTCTCCTTCAGTTCCTTCCGACTCATCTCCTCCAGTGACGGGAATTTGTAATCGGGAGGAAAAAAAGATCTGACTACATTTGATGGAAGATCGATCTGTTCAAACTCCATATACATCTTAAGTGTCCTGTTGTATCTCAAAGGATCTTTTTTGTCATCAGAGTCAAAAGTAATTCCTCTTTCCCTCAGTTTCTTCTCCATAACTGAATTATTTGTTGTTAAATCGCTGATATCCTGGTTGCTGTCTTTGAGACTTTCATTAAAAACCATGCTTTTCCTCCTTTTGTTATTTGGTACCTGAACAATGCGGTGCTGCCACTATCCAGTCTGTGTAATAACCAGGTGAAAGATGTAATTAAAGTATGCCCGATCTTCAGAGGCGGAGCATACTGGCCGCAATTAGATTGTCTGAAAGGGAATTATCTTTACAGCCTGGAAAATGCCGGTGCAAGGAGATGCAGGGAATACACTTTTCAAGCTGAATGGGAAATACAACCGGGAATGATTTCTTGAGATCAACTCAAAACTAAATGCCGCACAGGAAAAGGGCAATGGGGAAAAATTCAGGATCGTACACTGTTAGCTTTGGTTGGGAATCAGGATCGGTGACGAGAGATTTTCAAATGAAAACCAGAGTTCTATTTTTAAGAAGGATCAAGTAATCAAGTTAATCATGGGTCGGTTTCGCATAGTCAGGCGAATCGATACCGATTCCGATACCGATCCGACCCCGAGAAGAAAAACATTTGGGGCTTAATGGGGTTTTACCCCAGCACCTCACCAACAAACTCAGGAGGCGTAATCCGCCCCTCAAGCAATCTCCTCAGATTGCACAGCATCGGAAACTCAGGGTTAAACCCCTGTGGTGCAACAGATGAAACGAGGGTCATTAATGCCTGTTTACCCTCTAATACTATGCTTTCAGTAACAGAGCCTGTGAAAAATCCCTTCCCGATAAACAACCCCATAGTCCGGTTCCGGCTCAGATCATTTAATGATGTAAGCCCTAAATCTCCTATGCCGCAATATCTGAATATCGTCTCAGGATCCCCTCCGAATCTCCTTAAAATGGAACGGATCTCGTTTACTGCACGGGTAAACACCATAAACCGCGAATTTGCCGAGTTGAAGGTGGCATCGAAAATCCCAAGTATGATTGCATAGACATTCTTGACTATGCTGAGGATCTCTACCCCGGCCATATCTGTTGTAAAATCCAGATGCAGATTGGTTCCCCTGCATACCTGAACTATCTCTTCAAAGTAAAGTGGTTCCCTTGAGGAAAAAGTAAACGCGGTAGGGGAGTGATTTATAAGCTCCGAAGCGAAACTTGGCCCCTTCAGGCAGCCCACCGGCACGGTGATATTCTCCTCAAGATCCTCTGCAATGTTTTTGCTATCCCGACCAAATCCCTTGGCCAGATTTACTACCAGACCGGCACTCTCTATCACCCGCTTATTTTCCAGCACGAAATCCATAACATGACGGGATGGGATTGCAAGCATCAGAATGTCACACTTCAAAGTGTCCTGAAGGTCTGCTGTGGCACCGATTCTGTCGCTTAACTGCGTATGAAGGAGGTATTTACTATTCTTGTGATAGACATTAATATCATGGACTACATCCGGTTCGATGGAAAAAAGGAGAAGTTCGTTCTGATGATTCAGGGCAAGGCAGTTCGCCAGCGCAGTCCCGAATGACCCTGCTCCGATAATGCAAATTTTATTAGTATTCATAGGAAACCTGAAACCTTGGGTGAAAAACATAGGACTTATTAAAGGAATGCGAGATTGGATGAGGGTTATTTGTGGAATTTTTTTAAAGAAGAAACTCTGGTGGAGGTTAGCTTGTTTTTGCCTCACAACCGAAGTGCTCTGCATTTATGCACACATTTTGCATTTAAGAGATAATGCGGGGAAGGTCTCCCCCTGTCTCCAGCCCGTCGAAGACTCCGGTCTTCCGCCACCCCCTCTGTGTTGACGTAGTGCAGTACCCCGCGGGAAACTGTTACAAGTCGGGTAAGTTAAGCTAGCTTCTTAATTTTTTACTGGTGGAAGAAGAAACGATAATTGTATGGATAAGAGTCTGAACTGTGATTTAATTGACTAAGATGATTTCTGGATTCCTGATTTTACAGAAAACGTGGAAAGAAAAGTGCTGCTTGTGATGAACATCTGTCACGTAGAAGGTCCTGACCATGACGGTCCTCCGGCATGGATAATGATTCGTTACCTTCAGCGGGGGTTTTAGGGGCCAGGGACACGGCCGCTACCGTTTTTTTATTGCTTTTAATAAAAGATTCCTGCGTTTGCAGACCAGCTAAGCTGCTTAAAATCAAAAAACAGACTGGACGGTTTCGTACGGGTAAGAACACGAACAGATATGGCGATAAAAATTAAAAGTGATTATGAAATGTATACTTTACCGGACACTTCTGACTTGAACACTGAATCAATCAATTCCATATATGAAGCGATACTTTTGGTTTTCTGTATCTTTTTCAGCAGTCTTTTCTCCTCAGGAAAAGATCCGGCAAGGTAAAGCCATAACCCTTTCATCCTGCCTAGAACATGAGCCGGACCACTGAGTATCCTGGAGACATTACAGTAGAATTCATCATGGAATAATCTTAGCCTGGATCTGTCAGGTTCTGCATCACAACCGCGCAGTGCCTGAAGAAGAAACGGGTTTGCAATTACTCCCCGTCCTATCATCCATCGATTTATTTCAGGGAAACTCTTTGATAGATTTGCAAAATCATCGGCAGTGAAAATATCTCCGTTGTACACAACTCTGTGTCTGCACTCAGAAGCACATATTCTGAATGCTTCGATATCTACACATCCGGAGTATTCCTGTGAGCCGGTTCTGGGATGAATAATGACCTCAGAGAGAGGAAAATCATTGAAAACAGGGATAACTTTCTCCAGATCGTGCTTGTCATTAAGCCCTAGTCTTACCTTTACGGAAAGGGAACATGGCAGTGATGGGACAAGTGTATCCAGTATCGATCTTATCATTTCCGGGTAGGGAAGAAGCCCTGAACCGCGTTTCTTACGGGTTACCGGTGTAAACGGACATCCAAGGTTCCAGTTTACAGTTGAATATCCCAGATCTGTCAGACATGATGCCAGTGTGAGGATCTCTTCAGGGTTGTTTCCGATAATCTGAGGTATCACTCTTCTGCGGTCGTTGTCTTCAGAGAGAATATCTTTTATGTGCGATCTGGCTACCGCTTTTCCTTTAACTGTGGGTATGAACGGGGTCATCAGAAAATTGAACCTGCCGAAATATTTTTCGAAAGCGGTTCTGAAAAAACAATCGGTAATGCCGCGCAGCGGAGCGAGATAGAAAATATGGTTGTTTGTGTTCATTTTTCGGTTAAAAAATACTATACAGAACGGGAAGAGAGAAGAATGTAGAGAATGAAGTTTTTCCTGGTTATGCTTGACATCGCCTTGTTGAGTGGTTAAAATCCAATTCTGGAGAGAAAACGCAGAAATGACGGATAAATCAGACATATCATACCGAGCCCTGTATCAGAGAGGAATAGATCTGCTCAAAGAGGGGAAAACAAAGGAAGCACAGGAGACTCTGCTACAGTTAAACTCCAGTTTCCCCAAATCACATGAGATCCATTTTGCTCTTGGCAATGCTTTTCGTCTTTCAGGAGATTTTAAAAAAGCTGTAGAACATTTCACGGAAGCTACCCTTTTAAAACCTGATTTCTTTGCTGCACATTTTAATCTCGGCTCTGCACTTAAAGAACTGAAACTCTATGATAAAGCAACGGTACACCTCAGAGAGGCTCTGCGCCTGAAAAGTGACTCCTTTGAAGCTCTTCTGAACCTTGGATTAATCCTTAAGGAGCAGGGGAAACTCAGCGATGCTCTCGATTCATTTCAGAGAGCAAGCCGGTTAAGAGACGATATTCCTATGTTGCTTGTCAATATGGCAGAGGTATATTCAGGTCTGGAAAGGTACGATGAAGCGCTGAGTTACATGCAGAAAGCGCTGCACCTTTCTCCGGATTCGCCTGATCTGCTTAACGGAATGGGAAATATCCATGTTTTGAGGAAAGACCCTGAAAGCGCAAAGAAATGCTATGTTCAGGCTCTTAATCTAAGGCCGGATTTCCCCGATGCCTATCACAATCTTGGAATTGTGATGCGAGGATGGGATAGAATAGATGAAGCGGTTTTCTGTTTCAGAAATGCTCTCCGGTTTAACCCGGGGATGGTATCTGCACTGTTAAATCTGGGAGAGTGCCTTCTTTCTGCCGGTGAAGAGGAGGCATCCGTAGAGTGTTTCCGTAAAGTACTGGATATCGATCCGGAATGCTCTGCTGCTGCTGACAATCTTCTGCTTGCTATGAACTACGATCCGGCGTACGATCAGAAATCCCTGTTTGAGGAACATATCAGGTGGTTTGGCAGGAGACCCGAACCAGTGAGATCGTTTGCAAATGATCCTGATCCCCGCCGCCCTCTGAAAATCGGATATGTTTCTCCGGACTTCTGCAGGCATCCGGCTGCTTCTTTCCTGGAACCGCTTATCCTGAATCACAACAGAGATGAATTTAAGGTGTTCTGTTATTCCCAGACCACCCATCAGGATCAAAGAACAGAAATGTTTAAAAAACAAGCACAGAACTGGAGAGAGATTGAGCGCCTTGATGACAACAGTGCTGTGGAATTGATAAAAGAAGATAAAATAGACATTCTGATTGACTGCGCCGGTCACATGAACGGGAATCGATTGGGAATTTTTGCACTGAGGGCCGCTCCGGTGCAGATATCAGGTATAGGATATCCTAATACAACGGGGCTTAAATCCATGGATTACCGGCTGACCGATGCGATAGCTGATCCTCCGGGTGAAGCGGATCTTCATACTGAAAAACTGATCCGTCTGGAAAGCGGATTCTGCTGCTATGCTCCTCCGGAGAGTGCGCCTGATGTCTCCTGTCTGCCGGCTCTGGAGAATGGATTTGTCACGTTCGGATCGACCCACACTCTTTCCAGACTTAACAAAGATGTGTTGAGACTCTGGGCTGATGTGCTCGATGCTGTTGACAAATCCAGATTGCTTGTTTTCCGATCGACTCTTTCAGATAATTCCATCTCGAGACTCAGGGAACTATGTGTCAAATCCGGGATCGATCCCGATAGAATCGGTTTCAGACGGGAAGTTCCATCTGAGGGGCATCTCAAGATTTATTCTGATATCGATCTGCTTCTTGACACCTTCCCCTGGAGCGGGCATACTACATCCTGCGAGGCACTATGGATGGGTGTACCTGTGATTACCTTGAGAGGGGACCGCCACGCAGGCCGAATGGTTTCGAGTGTGCTTGACAAAATTGGATTGAGGGAAGCAGTAGCTGAATCTGCGGAAGAATACGTGAAGATCGCACGCCGCTTAACTTCTGATCTGAACAGACTGGCTCTGTTGCGTGCCTCTCTGAGGGAAAAAATGAAAAACTCAGAACTTTGCGATGGAGCAAAGTATACAGGATGCCTCGAAAAACATCTCAGGGAAATCTGGATCGACTGGTGTGAAAGACAGAAGTAATAGTTTCTGCTTCTGAAGGAAGAAAACTATTTTTAGCAGTTCCTGCGTAATCTGAGATATTGAATTGATTATTCCTGGTGAGTAAATGAAAAAATCTATTCTGGTCATTAACTGGCGTGATATTCTCAATCCGGAGGCGGGTGGAGCTGAGATTTACTATCACGAAATTTTCAAGCGTTTAGTGCACAGAGGTTTTGATGTTACTGTTCTGGCTCACTCATTCGATAAAGAAAAGGAAGTCGTTTACGAGGGAATAAAAACCATCCGTATCGGAAATAAATATCTGTTCAATTACAGCGTGATTCCCTGGCTGATAAAGAACAGCAATAAATATAACATGATAATCGAGGATCTGAATAAGGTTCCTTTTTTCACTCCTCTTTTTGTGCGTCGTCCGAGACTGCACATGGTGATGCATTTTTTTGGAAAATCAATTTTCCAGGAAACCAACTTCATTCTGGCTTCTTATATTTACCTGATGGAAAAACTGTTCAGTCCTGTATACAAAAAAGAATCGTTTGTTGCTATTTCCAGAAGCACCAGAGAAGATATAGTAAAAGCCGGAGTCCCTGAAGAACATGTTCACATCGTGGAACCTGGAATTGACACCTCTTTTTTTCATCCCACAGTTCCTAAAGCTTCCTCGCCTGTGCTGGCGTATGTTGGAAGGCTTATGAAATATAAGAATGTACAGTTTCTGATCAGGTCTCTTCCAGTGTTGAAGAGAGAAATACCTGAGGTAAAGCTGGAAATTGCTGGAAGTGGTGATTATCTTGAGGAGCTGAAAAAGATTGCGGAAATTTCCGGAGTAGCAGATTTGGTTTCCTTTTTAGGAAGAATTGACGAAAGCACCAAGCGGGATTTTCTGAGCAGAGCTACGATATTTGTAAATCCATCCGCAAAAGAGGGGTGGGGGATAAACAATATCGAGGCAAACCTGTGTGGAACTGTATCGCTTTCAAGTAACGTTGAAGGGCTGCGCGATTCTGTTCAGGATGAGGTAACAGGTTTGTTATATGAACCGGGTAATATCGATGATTTTTGTTCAAAAGCAGTTACTCTGCTGAAAAGCAATGAATTGCGTGAACGATTGCAGGAAAATGCCCTGGATTATGCAAAGTCACTGGATTGGGATATTATTGCAGGTAAAATGGAAGATGTCATCAGGAAGAATATTTGAATTTTCTTTATTAAATCACAAATAGCTCTCTTACGCTTCATTACATCCCTGCGAAGCAAATCAAAATGTTGATATTTAAGAGAACTGGATGCCTGTTTTCACAGACATGACGCCTTGAAACTGAATTGATTCATTACAAACACATTCTTACCTTGCATGTCATTTCTGCGGAAGATTGAACCCGGTCTTGACGTTTGAACAGAACTAAATAAACCTGGATGAAATGGAACTGAAATAGCGCAGGGCAGCTCTGGCTGATTCAAAGGCAATCTGTTGAAAAGGTATAGCTTCCGGTTTTACAAATATCAAACCGCTTATTTCAGTGCTCAATACCGGCTGCTCATTGTTCAGCATTCTGCATACGAAAAAGGCATCGGAAGTAAAATAGGTGACATTCTCATAATAGTAGGTATTTGGAAAAGACCCGATATACTCTGGTTCAGATACTTCTATGCCGATCTCTTCACGGATCTCTCTCTTGAGGGCACCTTCAAGCGTCTCCCCGTAATCGACAAAACCACCGGGCAGGTCAAACATCCCTATACATGGATCATGTGCGCGCTTAGCCAGCAGTATCTCTTTATTAGAGATAATTATCCCTCCTACCGCAGATGCCATGTTGTGGAAATAAATATATCCGCAGTTCCTGCATTTGATCCCGTTTTTAAGAAAAACCTCCAGAGCCTCATTCCCGCAGTTCGGGCAGTATTTGAATCCTGTATACTGTATCAACAGTGTCGTTCCTTGTTAAAAAGAGAAAATCGGTATAACTGATCAGATGAAAATACAACAGGTATGATACTTTTGCTCAGATTCGATCTTTGGAATCGGAATCGGTATCGGTATCGAAAACATTGCATAATCACTTTCACCCTGGTGATTCTGCGCCGGGGACAGACTGCTTTTTTACTTTTAGAACCCAGGGGACAGACTACTTTTTTGCTTTTATGGGGATAACTTCCCAGGGAGTTTTAAACGCCGAGAGAGCCAAAGGACGCACTGGCTTGGAAAACAAAATCACATAAATCACAGTTTATACATTCATATCCTCGAAAATTCCACAAGATCTATGCTTTTCTGTTCACAAAATCAGGCACTTTGGACAGTTTTTCCTTATTAGATGCGAAAAAGGAAAAAAAACAGTCTGTCCCCGAAAAATGAAAAAGAGAAAAAAGTAGTCCGTCCCCAGGCCCGAGAAAATTGGAACACTTTTTGAAGCTATCACTTCTGTCCCCTTACCAAAACCCATACTGGAAAAAGACATGGCACTATTTGGGCAGAAACTCGACATCTTAGATATCTTCGATGAAAAATGGCAGAAACGCTTTGCTGAACCATCGGTTCTTGGATCCATGCTGAGAGAGTACGGCGTTTCCTTCGTTGAGTTTGCCATCGGTGAGGAGACCGACAGGGAACTGATTCTCCAGGCTGCCAGGATCTTTTCCGCTGAGGGGATTTTCCTTTCTCTTCATCCCCATTTTTACAAATCCCTCTCACCGGAGATTTTTGATAAATCCAGAATCCCGGAACTGCAGAGATTCCTTGAAACAGTCCGGAAAGCGGCTGAGATCACCCGTGTCCCAATGCCTCTGGTCTTTCATGGCGGGAGAGCTGAGTGGGATCCGTTTTTCCGCCCTTTGGATAATGCATTAGCATCATCAAAAGCTTTTTTCCGGTGGATCGATCAAACAGTTGTTGATAATTACGGGGATATAATTCCGGTTTGTGAAACACAGATCCCCTGGAGTGTATCCAATAGGGGAATGGTGAGACTGGGGGACACCTATAAAAGCTGCCTTGAACTGATTGACGGCACGGGAATAGGTATTTGCTGGGATTTTGGTCACACTTTCCGGGCCTCCTCGATTGGAAAACAGGAAGATTATCCGGATGACCACTTTCTATCCAGGGTTCGCCATGTACATGCCCATGATACGGTACAAACACCCTCTGGTCCTGAGGACCATTATCCTCTCGATGAAGGGTTTGCGCCATGGAAAGAATATTGTGCCGAACTCGCGCGTCACGAATACGATGATACGATTTTGCTGGAAGTAAACCCGATGCACTACAGGGACCTCAGAGAGTTTCTTCAAGGTACCCGTGATAATATTACCAGTCTTAAAAGTTATTTCCCTGCTTGACCGAAAATAAGCCACAAAGCAATTGGAACTGTGACTACTGTGGCCAGAGTCGACAAGATAGCAGTGCTTGCGGCAAATGAGGGTGATCCGCCAAACCTGCGGGTAAAAATCACTGATGCGGCCGCAACCGGCATCAATGAGACCACTACTGCTACTGTGAAGACATCAGGAGAGATCGGGAGAGCCTTGAGTACAATAATGGCAAGGGTGGGGAGGATGACCAGACGTACGATAGTGCTGTAGATTACCGCCCAGGTTATTCTGATAGCTGAAGATTGTGCAAATGATGCACCGATCAGAATCAGCATGACAGGTACCGATGCCGATCCTGCTGCAGAGATAATTCTGATAATAACCTCAGGAAAGTATTTGTAAATTCCGCTGAAAGCAACAATGAGGGCGATTATAATCGCTGCGAGATTCGGGGTTAATAGCTGTCTGATTTTTAGTATGTCTTTTTTTTCTGCGGTCCTGAGAATCCCTACTCCGATTGTCCATACTCCAAGAGTGGTTCCGAGATTGAAAAGAAATAGATTTGCCAGCATGCTTTCTCCCCAGACATTACGGATGATAACGATGGGGAGATACACTGAATTGTTAACCGCACAGAAATGTATAAATGTGCGGTGTATTTTCCGACTGTTGGAAAAGATACCAAATCTCAGGAGTATTCCGGACAGCATTCCATAGATCACAAGCCCAAGCCCAATCAGCGGGAGCGGCCAGAGCTCTATGAAACGGTTGACCTCCAGGCCGGATGTTATAGAATGGAAAATGTAGGCCGGGAAGAGAAAATCCAGGACAAATTTGGACCACCTGTCAATCTCGTTGTCATTTATATATCCTGAATTCAGGGCCAGGGCTCCAATAG
This sequence comes from Fibrobacter sp., assembly GCA_012523595.1. Taxonomy (NCBI): domain Bacteria; kingdom Pseudomonadati; phylum Fibrobacterota; class Fibrobacteria; order Fibrobacterales; family Fibrobacteraceae; genus Fibrobacter; species Fibrobacter sp. Next base: position 5,777 of record JAAYIG010000167.1, on the reverse strand, counting down.
CGAATAAACCGAAAACTTCCAGTATCGCCAGTATTATTGCTATTGTCATCTCTCTCCCTGAGCTTTTTCCGAATTGTAGTACACGGCATCAGAAATTAAATCCCGCACTTACCATTTAGTGCCATTTTCGGAATCGGAATCGGTATCGAAACATCTATTATGTGCAGAAGCATCTCACATGGAGGCACAAATCAATTAGCAATCGTAGTCAATTTTATAGAGCCGGATTATCATTAAATCTCTTTCTCTTGCTAAATCAGTGTAATCATTCCTTATCAGCTTAATCAGGTCTAGAATAGTTTGATGTTGAAGTATTTTCCCGGATTTTTTCTGAGATCAGCTATCAGTTTGTCAATCTGGTCAGCAGCACTCTTAAGAGATAACACTGTCTGTCGCACATCCTCGGCTAATTGCTGGTCTTTGAGAAGAACTCCGGCCAGGCTGCCTTTGTTATCGCCGGAGCCATTTCTCATATCTTCCAGAAGGCTTGAAATTCCAACGGCTATATCATTGAGATTGGTGTAAAGAGAACTATCCTCGACCAGCATCGAAAGAGATCCCTTTTTTGAATAGAACCTGTTGGTTAAACGCGACAAGGCACCGGCGCTTGCATTGAGATTGTCATATAATCCAGGATCGCTGGCCAGCTTATGGAGGGTGCCGCCACTGTCTTTCAAGGTTGTAAGGACAGCTCCCAGCAGCATAAGCGTACTGTCAAGTGTTAGCATTACTGTCCTGGTAGAGGCTATTATCTGCTCGAACCCTGTCGCGCTCATTCCGGAAATGGTATCTTCAAAAGCTACTGGAACCCCGGTGTGTGTGCCTGGATTTATCTCGATGTATTTGTCACCCAGGATACCCATGGTCATGATCATGGCAACTGAATTTTTGCTCAAGGCGGAAAAGTTTTTCTGGTTAATTGCCATTTTCACTACAGCACCGTCTTTATCGAGTTTTATTTCCTTTACGATACCGACCTCATAGCCGTAAAGCCATACCGGCGCACCGGTTCTTAAACCCTGTATGTTTTGAATTCTGGCAAAGAGGGTGCTTTTAGGGGAGAGGACAGCGCTTATGTTGCCTGAGAAAAAGATTGTAATGAAAAGAAACAGAACAGCAAGAGTTATCACAATACCCGATCTTAAAGACGACCAGGCTATTTTTTTCTGCATTTCATACATCAGTGTATCTCCCTCCAGTAACTGAGGAAAAGTCGCAGGTCCGGGATATCTGCATTAAGCATCTGCTCTTTTGTTCCATCAAAGAGAATACTGCTGTTTTTAAGAAACATGAATCTCCGGGCAAGTCTCAAGGCATCGGGTATTGCATGTGTCACAACGATAAACCCCCTCTCCCTTCCATCAAGATCTTTGATCAATCTGCAGATTTTATCTGCACTGAGCGGATCCAGGTCACTCGTAGGCTCATCGTAGAGAAACATCTTCGATTCCCTGGTTGCCAGAGCGCGGGCTATGGCTACTCTCCTCTGCATGCCTCCGCTCAACTCCTCAGGCATCAGATCGATTGCTTCTTCAACTCCCACAAACCCCAGGAGTTTCCTGACATGGTTCTCAATCTCATTCTCGGTATAATTTGTAAATTCACGGAAATAGAATGCTACGTTTTCCCTTACCGTAAGAGAATCAAACAGCGCACCATCCTGAAAAACGATACTGAATTTTTTCCTTACCGATGCCAGTTTTTCTTCAGGCAGGTCGGTTATGTCAAGATCATCAATGAATATTCTGCCACTGTCGGGATGCAGAAGACGCAGAATAAGTCTCAGCAGGGTGGTTTTCCCCTCGCCGCTGCTTCCCAATACAGCTACCGTTTCATTGCTGCCGATAAAAAAACTGACCTCCTTCAGTACAGTGTGACCTCCCCGTGAAAAGGTGACGTTTTCAAATCTGATCATACCGAGTAACCAAAGAGAAAGAGGATAATTTTAGTGACTATAAAATCGCTGATAATTATCAGGATAGTAGAGATCACAAATGCCCTGGTTGTGGAACTTCTCAGGCCTACTGCCCCCCCATGGGTGGAAAGGCCGGTGTAGCAGCTTATCCCTGCGATTATAAGACCGAATACAAAGGGCTTTACAGCACCTGAGATTATATACCTCGTTTCCATTATTACCCTTATAGAGTCCCAGTAAACAGTGCTGCTCTGGTTATTGACTACTGAAGAGATATACCATCCACCGGTCAGCGAAACAGCATCTGCTATGATAGTGAGCGCAGGAAGCATCAGAACAGATCCCAGAATGCGGGGAGTGATCAGCTTCTTTACAGGATCTATCCCGAAAACTCTCAGGGTGTCAACCTGATGACGCAGTACCATAGTTCCCAGTTCCGAAGCCATCCCGGAGCCAGCCCGTCCTGCAAACACCAGTGCCGTTGCCACAGGACCGATCTCACTTATAATTGAAATTCCTACTACCCGTCCTGTGTATATCTGCAGACCGAGAACAGCAAATTCCGCAGCGATCTGCAGTGAAAGAGCCATCCCTATGAAGAGCGCGACCATGAGGATGATAAGAAGAGAGCCGGCTCCGGCATAGTCCATCTGCTCCATCAGATCGCGGTAGTAAAAAGGCCGGCGGAATATATTCAACAGGCCGCGACAGGTGAGAAGATAGAATTGCTGAAACTCATACAGAATCTGTTTTATCATCCTGCTCATTCTTGTTCCTGCTCTCTCTGAACTGATCGAGGCGAGTCCCGAATTCTGTCTGGTAGATGTCAATCAATGCCACAAAAAATGAGGCGATAACCGGGCCGATTATAAAGCCGCTGATACCAAAAATGCTAAGTCCTCCCAGGGTGGAGAAAAAGATCATCAGATCGTGCATCTTTGCCCCCTGGCCAACAAGCCTCGGACGAATCAGGTTGTCGATGTTTGACACTACTACCAGACTGACAAGTATGATACCAACACCCGTCCAGAACTTTCCCACAAGGATCTGGAATATGCCTGCAGGAATCAAGACCATCCAGGAACCAAGCAACGGTATGATAGAGAGGACCACCATGACAAATCCCCACAGGACCCAGGTCTGTATTCCGAAAATGAGGAGTGTGAGTGCGCCAAATGCTCCCTGGATAAAACCCACAACCAGTGTGCCTTTGATTGTTGCCCTGGAGACCTGCAGAAATCTGGAAAAGATCAGGTTGATATACTGCGATTTTACGGGTGAGAGCATGCGCAGACGGATGAGAAATCTTTCTCCGTCGATAAAAAAGTAGAACATAGTAAAGAGAGTAACAAAGATATCTGTGATAAACCCGAAAATGCCCACAGATGTGCGATTAAGGAATGTTGTGCCATAAGTAGTGAATTGCTGAAGGAGATTCTGCAGCAGTGTCTGCCAGTCGATATTAAATAGCAGAAGCCAGCGGAAAACAGGAGATTCGGTTATCTGGTTGTAAATTCTGCTCTCTTTCCCTTTTTCGAATAACTCCATCACCTGAGGCTGTGCGGTGCCGTAGAACCCGATCATCTGCCGGACCATAAGGTCAAAGAGAATGTATGTGGGGATTAGAAGTCCTATCAGCAGGAGCAGACAACAGAGAATTGAACTGAGTGCTCTTTTGCCCCTGGTAAGTTTTAGCAGACCCTGAAAAAGAGGGTAAAAAAGAACCGCAAATGCGGTCGCCAGGACAAGTGGTTCGATAAAAATTGAGATCAGTGGGATGAATGCTATGGCCGAGATTGTGAGAAGGCCCAGAAGAACATAGCGGCTTAATCTTTCATTTCCATATGATTTCTTTTCTGGTATTACCCGGACAGGCTTTTCTGTTTTGATGCAGGATTCATTCTGCTTTTCAGGGTTTTGGCTCTGGGAGTTGAAATTCATAGGTGTGTCTTCCAAACAGAATTGCCCCTCTTTCCGGGGGATAAGTGCAAAGAATATGCCGTGGTGAGGAGCGGACTGCTACAGAACAGAACTGGTTCCAGTATTGCTTCTCTTACCCCTTACACCATTTTTTAAAGGAGGGATTTTTATGTTCAAAGTAGCTATTAACGGGCTGGGTAGAATCGGGCGTGCAACACTTAAAATTGTGCTGGATAACCCTGAACTCGATCTTGTGGCTGTTAACGACCTTGTCCCGCCAGATAACCTGGCTTATCTGCTAAAGTATGATACCGTTTATGGAAAGTATGAGAAAAGTGTAGAGGTGGAGGGGAACTCTTTGTTGATCGGTGGAAAGAAGATTCCGGTTTTCAGTTCCAAAGACCCTTCTGAACTGCCCTGGGGAAAACTGGGTGTAGATACGGTTTTTGAGTGCACGGGTAAATTAACCGGAAAAGCGGATATGCAAAAGCATATAAATGCCGGTGCCAAATCGGTAATACTTTCCACTACATCCAAAGAGGAAGAGGTGGGGACAGTAGTGGTGGGTGTAAACACAGTGGATCCAAATTCCAAACTTATCTCCTGTGCCAGTTGCACGACTAACTGTATCACTCCTGTAGTAGAGATAATGGGACGCAGAATCGGAATTGAAAAAGCGATTCTCACCACTGTTCACTCCTATACCTCAACACAGAGCATAGTGGATTCACCCAGTAAAAAGTTTCGCCGTGGTCGTGCTGGAGCGATGAATCTTGTGCCCACAAGCACTGGTGCAGCAATTGCCACAACCAGAGCGCTCCCTCAGTACAAGGGAAAATTTGACGGGGTAGCAGTGAGAGCACCTGTTGCAGACGGGTCACTTTCAGATATCACCTTTATCACTTCACGTCCTACTACAGTGGAGGAGATCCGTAATATCTTCCGGGAAGAAGCCTCAAGCCCCAGATATAAAAACATAGTTGGTGTCAGTGAAGATCCCCTTGTATCCACAGATATTATCAAAGACCAGCGTGCATCGGTTGTAGATCTTGAACTTGTGCAGGTTGTAGATGGAAATCTTGTCAAAATAATGAGCTGGTATGATAATGAATGGGGTTATGCAAGTCAGATGGTGCGTGAAGCTGAAAACCTTTCAAAATCGCGAAAATAATCCTACAGTTTTCAAATCGAAAAAGGGCCTCAAAGGCCCTTTCCTTTACCTGACCAGATACCCTGTTATAATCGCCACAATCAGGAATACCGCCAGAACCCAGAAGAAAACCACCAGAGGAGTGGGGGAGACTGCCTGTGGATCCTTGCTCTTGTAGGATATTCCACCAATTCCAAATGCCAGAAGTACCGAGAATATCAGCGCCACAGCTATAAGCGGCAGCCAGAAAACTCCCATAAACATTGGACCAACAGGCCTCAGCCATAGTCCGGCAGCCCAGACAGAGGAGAAAATAACCGAAAAGAAGATCACCAGGGCGCTTCTTGGCCCGCTGTGAAAGCCAAAGCCATAAATAGCAGTGAATATGATTGCGGCAATCAGGGAGAAAGTGATAAGTGACGAGTCCATTGCTTCACAAGAGGCAAATTTGATGCCAGGAGCTTTTCTACTCTGGCATCATGATTGCAAAGCAGATTTTTAGAAATATTAAAAACTCGACGGAGAGGGTTATGAGAGTTTTAGTAGATAATGACATTTGCTCAGGATGTGGTTTGTGCGCCAGTTTGTGCCCGGATGCATTTGACATGGGTGCAGATGGGAAGGCATCACCGCGTCACAAGACGATTCCTACCTGGTTTGAACAGGAGTACCAGAATGCAGCCGATACCTGTCCAGAGGGAGCCATAAAGATATTCTGCCAGGTATAGCGCAGGGGTGCATAGAGAGGCACTCAGGTGCCTCTCAACTGTTTCCCGTATTACTCATGAGATT
>JAAYIG010000166.1 GCA_012523595.1 Fibrobacter sp. | reverse complement strand
TTAATTGTTTAATAGTGAAAAAAATGACCAGGCATCTCCCATCCTTGTGAACAAATCCGGTGTCTATGCACCAAGTTCCTAACCAGGATCTACCTGGAAAAAGGGGACACTCTGGGTCAGGTTCGAAACCTAAGGTGAATACCCCCTCAATACCAGTCTAATATGATTTTTTTGCACTATTTAAACATACAAGGTGAAATAGAGATTTAATGCAGCGACATTGATTCATCTCTGAGGAGAACCGCGAGGAGAAACAATGATCAAATGCAATGTCCTTAGGCCATCTCTGAGGTAAATAAGACAGTTATCCATCCTAAAGTAATTAAATCAACTCTGAGGTGAGTCACCTGATTCTATAGCGTGTGTCCTATCCAAGAAAACCATTCATCCAATGGCCTAAAGTATGTCCTAAAGTCATCTCTGGGGTGAATAAATGAACTACGGAAATAATCCTTAATTCATCTCTGAGAAAAAAATTGACAAATCCTCTTTGTAGTGTTATATTAAAAGATGACAAAATTGATCAACAAGGTAAATTATGCTCGCCCTATCCACTAAATCTCACTACGGACTCTGTGCTATACTGGAAATCGCCGGCAATTACGGTTCTCGCCTTACCCAGGCCAGGGAAATAGTTGAGAAATACAAAATTCCCCAACCCTATCTTGAACAACTGTTAAACCGTTTATCAAAATCGGGGATCATAAAAAGTATCAGGGGTAAAAACGGGGGTTATGATCTGGCCGCTTATCCCTCCGAAATCACTTTACTTAACGTCCTTGAGGCACTGGAGGGGGGGGGACTGGAATTGTGTAAATGGAGTAATTTGCTTTCAGTTTGGGGGATATTTAACGATATTGAAGATAATGTCCGTGAGAAAATGAGTATCTCGATTCATGACTTGATGATGAGAGAGAAAGAGAACAGATCAGAAATGATGTTATACATTTAAACAGAATTGATACTGATCATTTTAATGGAGGTATGAAATGAAAATAGCCGAAAATGTCGGAAATCTGATTGGTAATACACCTCTGGTGAGGATCAATAAATTGAATCAGGGTGGATATGCTGAAATCGTTGCCAAGCTGGAAATGTTCAATCCAATGTCAAGTATCAAAGATCGTATTGGCAAGGCAATGATAGAAGATGCCGAGAGACGTGGAGTATTAAAGGAGGGGTCAGTCATAATAGAGCCTACAAGCGGTAACACTGGGATAGCTCTGGCCTTTATCGCGGCATCGAGAGGTTACCGTCTAATACTGACAATGCCTGAGACTATGAGCATCGAGAGGAGAAAACTGCTTAAAGCCCTGGGTGCCGAGATTGTATTAACAGAAGGATCCAGGGGCATGAAGGGTGCGATTGCCAAAGCTGAGGAGTTGGCAAGAGAGATCAGCGGATCGTTTATTCCTCAACAGTTCAGTAATCCCGCTAATCCTGAGATACATCGTCAGACAACTGCGGAGGAGATCTGGCGTGACACTGACGGAAAAGTTGACATTCTGGTAAGCGGGGTTGGGACTGGTGGAACTGTGACCGGGATTTCCGAGGTACTGAAAAGCAGAAAACCTTCTTTTAAGGCTATAGCAGTTGAACCGGATAGTTCTCCAGTGCTCTCAGGAGGGCAACCTGGCCTTCACAAGATTCAGGGTATTGGGGCGGGGTTTGTTCCGGATGTGCTCAAGATGGATCTTCTTGATGAAGTGTTCAGGGTCAAGGATGCTGATGCTGGAGAAACAGCCCGTGCACTCGCTCGTCAGGAGGGAATACTGGTCGGGATCTCATCCGGAGCAGCACTTTATGCTGCTTTGCAGGTGTCAAAGAGAGAGGAGAACAGGGGAAAGCTGATAGTGGTAATATTACCCGATACAGGAGAAAGGTATCTAAGCACCTGGTTGTTTGATGAATAAAAACCAGAGTGAATTGTAAAGCGCAGGATTCTCTATTCTTAATAATATCTTTTTCTAAGTTATTGAGGTAATCATCTTAATTGGCTTAATCGATGTTGAATTTACAATCAAAAAAAAAAGAAAAGGTTCAACTCATAAAAAGGATTACAAAAAATGAGCAGACAGTACCGGTTTGAAACATTAGCTGTTCACCATGGTCAGGAGGTCGATTCTACTCAATCGCGTGGAGTTCCCGTATACCGGACCTCATCGTATCTTTTTAAGAATACAGAGCACGCTGCAAATTTGTTCGCTTTAAAGGAACTGGGTAATATTTACAGCCGCCTGATGAATCCTACCAATGACATTCTTGAACAGCGGGTGAGTAAACTTGAGGGCGGTGCCGCATCTGTAGCGCTGGCATCAGGGACATCTGCAATATTTTACTCCATTATCACCCTTGCATCGGCAGGGGATGAAATTGTTGCGGCATCGAATCTTTATGGTGGCACATATACAATGTTTGATGCAATACTGCCGCAGCTTGGCATAAAGACCAGATTTGTGGACAGCCGAAACCCGGACAATTTTAAAACGGCTATCAATGACAAAACAAAGGCGGTATTTATCGAAGCGATAGGAAATCCGGTTCTTGACTTTACAGACGTAGGAGCAGTGGCTGAAATTGCTCATGAGAATGGATTGCCACTTATAGTTGACGGGACTTTTACAACGCCCTGCCTTTTGAGAACCATTGAGCATGGGGCTGATATAGTGGTAAACTCTCTGACCAAGTGGATGGGAGGTCATGGGTCCGCAATCGGTGGAATTGTCACTGATGCGGGTGTGTTTGACTGGAAAAAAGGCCGTCACCCGCTCTTTACTGAACCGGATCCCAACTATCATGGCCTGAGGTGGGCACTTGATCTCCCGGAGCCGCTTGCTCCCATCGCATTTGCTTTGCGGCTGAGAACAGTTCCGCTGAGAAATCTGGGTGCGTGTCTCTCTCCTGACAATGCATGGATCTTTCTTCAGGGACTTGAGACTCTCCATTTGAGAATGGAGAGACACTGTTCCAATGCTGTAAAAGTCGCTTCTTTTCTAAAGAACCATAATGCGGTAGAATGGGTACGATATCCGGGTCTTGAGGATGATCCTTCTTACAAAACTGCCTGCAGGTATCTGAAGAATGGTTTCGGGGGAATGGTGGTTTTCGGTATAAAAGGCGGTTACGATGCGGCTGTAAAGCTGATCGATTCCATTACTCTCTTTTCGCATCTGGCGAATGTGGGTGATACCAAGAGTCTCATTCTGCATCCGGCAAGTACATCGCACTCACAGCTCAGCCCTGAACAGCAGCTTTCAGGCGGTCTGACACCGGATCTTATCAGACTGTCAATCGGAATCGAGAATCCTGACGATCTGATCGAGGCACTTGATGAGGCGTTAAAGAATGCGGCACAGTAGTATGAAGTATGTCAATTCAGGTTTTGTTCTGTAGCTTTTACAAAGGAGTAGTCATGAAATCAAAACTTTTAGTATCGGTAATAGCTCTTTCGATGCTTTTTATTGTTTCTGCATGTGAGAAGAAGACAGAAAAAGCTGGTTGTACGGACCACAAGCATCACTCTGCGTCTGCACATCATGCAAAAGCGCAGACAGTGTGTCCGGTGATGGGAGAAAAGATAAATAAGGATTTATTTGTTGATGTGGATGGGAAGAGAATTTATGTATGCTGCGACGGGTGTATTGCGGAAGTCAAGGCTGATCCTGCGAAGTATATAAAGAAAATAGAGGAGGCAGGGGAGTCTGTGGAGGTAATCTCTGCAGAGAAAACATCACTGAAGCAGCAGGAGTTCTGTCCGCTCATGGAAGGGAGGAAGGTTAAAAGAGATCTCTATGTGGATCATAAGGGACAAAGGATTTATGTCTGTTGCAAAGGATGTTTAAACGAGGCCCAAAAGGATCCGGAAAAGGTTCTTCAGAAGCTGATCTCCCAGGGGCAGACTCCGGAGAGAATATAGGATAACTGATGTGATTTTTGTGTCTCTGTGGTGTGATCGATTTATGTATTTACTGCAGAGACACACTGAATATTTAACTTGCCTTGTATCGCCCTTCGAATTTGAGAATGGGTCCCCGCAAAAAGTTCTGGCCATAAACAATTCTGGATGTGTATAATATTCATAGCAGTCAAGAAGATGCTGCCAATTGACTGAAGTAGCCAAATAATCTGATGGACTTTTCAGCATGAACAGCTGTGGCGTAAAACTATCATATATTATGACAAGATTATCTTGACGCAAGTATATGCAGAATGTAACTTTATATCACCGTTTACACCTGAATAATACTATTAATCCCGATTTTATAGCTTCAGAAAGAAGGGATGATTAATATTTGTATAAAACAGTCAAAATAAGAATACCTTTCTGTATTCTTTAATTTTTACTAGAAGTAGTTTCAAAACCCATACATTATATAAGTGTGTTTTAAAATGAAACACTAGACTTTTGCCTTGGTCATAATTAAATTAACAAGAGCAGAGCTTCCCAAATAAAAAGGAGGACTCTGCATA
>JAAYIG010000165.1 GCA_012523595.1 Fibrobacter sp. | reverse complement strand
TCATCACCAACTTCATGAGTTTCCACGTGAGCACTGAGAAGCACCGGAGCTACCCGATCCTGAACAGAAATGGCCATTGCACCCACTAACCCTTTCCCGGGAATAATACCTCTTTTTATCGATATGATATCGGTGGAAAAAACAGATGTCTTTGGCTCAGTAGAACCCTCATGTACAGTCAATATTAAATTTCCGGAAGAAAAAGAGATGTTATCCAGGGTAAAATTGCGCTCAGGAGGTAAAACGATAAGATCACTAAGAATTTCCAGATCGCTTCCGCTCAGCTCCCCTCTGCAGGCAATTACTATACTGTCGATAAACCCATCTGCATCACGGTCATAATAATATGCATTTGTAAACGTTAGTGCATCATTGACAACTGTGGCATTGATCTCCGCTCTGCGGTTTGCGGAATTGGTCTGAACATTATCCAGGGGATCACTAATCTGTGCCTGGGGCCTTATCCAGACAGAGTCTCCCTGCTTTATTACACCAATATCACCTCCGGAAACCTCACCCGTATAGGTATCTGTTTCAAGACTGCTTCCGGAAAAGCTTACAGAATAGTTACTTCCATCCGAAGCCTTAAAACTGAATGGTTCGCTTGCGGAAAAGGCATTGATACGTTCTGAGAACACGACAGTAAGGGAATCAACCAATCCGGTATATGAGATAAGGTTTGCGGATACGATTACCGGGGGTAAGTGATCCCTGGCCATGAAACTGTTGGTCCTCACCTCCCCACCCCCGGGCAGTTTCCCCTCCCTGGTACGGAAGAGATCCTGTCCACTTACGGATGTTACCGGACGATCGCTGTTCTCTCTCACCAGAATTTCTATGGCTTTCTCTGAAAGCAGCCGGGATTGGCGAACCGTAAAATTACGCCAGGTGGGCATGTCCAGAAGCCTTAGAAATGCCGGAAGGTCACTCTCCAGCACAGACCCTGAAAAATTGAGAATGACACTGTCGATAAAACCATCAGCATCATTATCATAATAATGCGCGCTTGACACGTAGATACCGACATAGTCTGCCATACACACTTTTGTCAAAAGAACCGCCGCAAATACTGCTATCTTCCATTTCATAAAAGGTCACTTTCTTTTTTACGCTTCCCCGGATATTTTTTATTTACAAAACAGATTACTTTAGTCTCCTATATCCTGCATCTTTCCCTTCAGTTCCTCAATCTCATCATCAATTTTCCGTTCCTCTCTCGTTCTCACCTTTTGCTGTTCCGTACCGGTACCCCGCAGAATTCTCTGTACGGTTGCGACAGCATACTCCAGATCTTCCTTCAGGATGTAGATTCCTCTCTCGAAGAAACGGACTCTCCTCTGCTCATCGGAGGATTTCTGGAAAGAATCGATACTTCCCTTGATATCCGATTGTCTTTTGTGCAGCAGATCGATTTTTTTCTTCGGGGCCCTTGTGCGGGCAATATTGATAATCTCGGATGCAAGGGAGTCGTAGAGAGCACGGCTGCTGTCGTACTGGTTCTTCTCCCTTTCCATCATCTCCAGAGAGATATTCTGGTAGCTATCAAGCTCCGATGCAGCTTCAAGGAGAAGATTTTCGGCGGTTTCATATTTCTGCTGCTGGATATACCCATAGGCCTGAATCAGTTTTCCCTCACTTTTTATGATGGTTTTTTTGCTTCTTGAGACAAGTTTTTCTCCTGTGGTGATACAGTCTTTCCACTGCCGGGCTTTCACAGCCAGCCATCCCAGTCCAAGTTGCGCATCCTCGAAATAGTAACTCTCCTCAGGAACCATCCTCAGTGCTGTCACAGCTTTGGAAAGGGAATTATCTTCGTAATAGATATAACCCAGAAGTACCAGAGAGCGGTTGACGATCTCTTTTTGAGCAGGGCTTTTTACATTTTCCGCATCGATTACATTCCTGAGATGATCTATTATTACAGATCTCTGCCCGGCGGACTTCTCCTGGACAGTAGCGGATGTGTGCTGAGCAAAGACATACGCTTCATGCCTGCTCTGTACCATGGCAAAGTAAACAAGCGCCCTCAGATACTCCATCCGGACCACCTCTGTCTCCCCCATGTAATAAGCGGCATATTGCTTTATCTCATCGGGAGCATTACCCTCCCATATCGCCCTGAACTGTCTTTCCACATCGTTGTACATTCCCTCTCTATAGTAAACTCTCATCATTCCCAGATCGGCATCAGCTACAAATCTGCTTTGAGGGTATCTCTCTTTCAGATCGGAATAGGCTTTAAGGGCCGATTTTCTCATATCCAGTTTTTCAAGACTTGAGGCGCTGTAGTAGGCCGAAGCATCATTTTTAAAGAAATCGGGGTATTCAGCCATAAGTCTGGAGAAATAGAAATAGGCATCCCAGTAGTTCTCCCGGTGATAAGCATCCATGGCCATACTGTAGAGATTTGACGGAGAGATTCTGGCCAACTGAGCCATCCTGCGGGCAAAGAGTTCCTCTCTGTGGGACCCAAACTGTGCAATCACATAGACAGACTGGTTTCCCATAAGTTCGCTGTTGACATTTTTCCGGAACTGATAATAGACAGAAAGTTCTTTTCCTTTGTTAAGATAGGAGAGATCTCCTCCCAGGGCAAAACCAAAGCTCCCCAGACGTTTCCACTGGTTTATATCTGTAAACCCTTTTAATTTAAGGTAGGAAACAGGGGTGAAGCCAAGCTGAAACTCCATGTCCCACTCAAGTTCCCTGGATCCGGAGAAAATCGCCGGCTTTGCCATAAAGTCACTTAAAGACAACTGATACTGAAACTCGAGCCTGTTCCGGAAGAACCCTGCATGGTATTGAGTTGAAAGCTGAGAGGAATAGGGCATCTTCTGATTACTTGAGACTGCGGGGGAGAGCAGGTTTTTATAAGAAAAACCCAGAACATGGTACCCGACCACTGGATCAAGAATCAATCTGTAGCTAAAGCCCAGATCTATCCCCGCACCCCAGGTCGGGTTACCGAAATTTCCCTGACTGGCAAGGCTGAGGTTCGCACCAGCGGAGAACTTTCCAAAGGGGTTGGTGGCAAATGAGCCTATAAAGAAGAAGTTATTGTTCCGGGTTGAACCGCTATACACAAGAGAATCACCCTGAAAAGTAAATCCCCCGACCTTCCCTCCCCTCTCGGCAACGATTGTAAATCCAACCGTGCTGTAGAGTGAAAAAGGATATGTGATACCTGCCTCCAGAAGAGTTGCCGAGTTATTTACAGGCAGAAGGTTTACCGCCCTGACAGAAGGATACTGCTCCTCCATCATGAATGCCGGATTGTCCACAGGAGAGCGGAAGAGAAAAACCTGCCGCCATCTGTTTGACAATAGATATTCTCCCGGAAGTCCGTCACCTGTCACCTGGCCTGAAAACATAAAAAGTGTTGCTGCAACAGCCCAAATCCGCCCCAATTTCCTGAATATCATAATGAATAGACCTCAGAAGTTTCATCGAAGGGAACTTTTTTTCTAAAAGTTTATACAGCATAAAATCTGCCAATCTGGAGCAATAGTCCGGGCAGGCTCAAAGTAATGCATTTGTCTATTCCGGATATTTTATCAGATGTTTAGTTCTGCGGGTAATACCAGAGTTAGATCGAAACACTTACCAGAAGTGTATGCAGACTTAAGTTATGGCAGGAAGCTGGTCTAATCACCGACTGCAGGCAAGTTAAATTCGCTTTTTAGTTAAGCTGGCTGAATAATACTATTTTTATAAGAAATTACAGCAAAACCGAAAGGAAACAATATGCCGATTTTTGAATACCGCTGCAAGAAATGCGGGAAAATATTTGAAGAGCTTGTTACCGGGAACAGGGATCAGACCCTCCCCTGCCCATCATGCGGTTCTCTCACTACAGAAAAACTGATGTCTGTTATAGGAGGAATCTCCATGGGCAGAAGCAGTGATAATTTCTGTGCATCAAGCTGTGCTAATGCCCGGTCCTGTGCCGCATCAGGAGGCGGATGCTGTCCGCATGGAGGATAAGGAGATCCTCATTGGGATCTCTTCTGCGCCTTCACCATCCTCTCCCTCTCTGCGATCTTTTCCCTGAACCCCTCCAGAAGTTCACTCTCAGGGTTATGGCCAAGCCCTTTAATCAGCCACTGACGAGCTTTGCCAAACTCCTCCAGTTCTATATATAATGTAATAAGGTTTGCATAGGTCTCAGGAATATCATATTTCCTCTCTATGGCTTTCTTGTAGGCTTTCTCGGCGTT
>JAAYIG010000164.1 GCA_012523595.1 Fibrobacter sp. | reverse complement strand
CCTTCCTGAAAAGAGAATTAGAAAAAAAGAAATTTATCGCAAATTAAATCTTCTTCAGCACAAGCTTACCAGTGGAAATCCGGTCAGTAAACCTTATCCTGTACAGGTAAATCCCCTCACTAACACCGGAACAATCCCACAAAAGGGAATTCTTTTCTGCCTTCAGGTCCCGACTCTTTACTTCTGTGATCCTTTTTCCGGCAGCATTGTAAACTGAAAGTTCTACTGGCATCGAAACAGAAGATGGAAAACTGAATATCACCTTTGATCCGGTTATTTTCAGTTTCAGTTCTACAGCAGTATTGCTCTGGTTAAGCAATTGCTTTTTAATTACCGTAATGGGTTCAGAAGGAACAAAATGCATGGCAAAAGCGTTGTGGTTGTTTCCATAGGTGTTATTATCACCTACCACAGTAAAACCACTGTCTTCTGTCGCACATACTGAGAGAGGAAGCAGGGTTTTAAGTTCATAACCACCGGCATCTTTTCCTGGAAGTTTGTATTGTCTTTCCCACAGTATATGTTTTCCAGTGGAATCTGTAACAAATACCCATAATCCACTAGCGATAGGTGTTGCTTTAATTCCTGTAAATACCAGCTTTCCATCTATCAACTGGGTAAAATCATAGAGCCCGTCACTTCCACCCTGCGTTCCCGGAGGGATGCCGTTGATATATACAATAGCATCGGGTATGCGTTTCTCGTATCCCTGAATCTCAAGGTGGTTTACAATCTTGTAGATATTATGGGTGGTTTCATATTCTGCCGGTTCTTCTGCGACAACAGTCGTTAATTCTTCAGCTTTTGGTTTTATTGACGGGGGAAGATTGCTGTAGTCAATGAGTTCGATGAAAAGATCTTTCCTGGTGCGGTCTTCCCGTTTGAGAATAAAACCGTCTGCAATGAGTTTGTGGATTTCCCTGTTGCTTTCATAGAGAGCGGATGAAGGGTATTGCTCAAGTTTGCGGATGATTGAAGCAATTTCGTTCAGAGTGATGTCTTCTGAAGAATATCTATTGAGCAGGTATTGCTTCAGATCATCACGAAGCAGCACATCTGTCATCTCTTTGTGAATTTGATCACCGGTAAAGTGTTTGTAGCCTTCGGCTTCAAAGAGCTCGATTACCGCCTGTTCAAGTTTTTCTTCGGTGAATTTAGTCAACAATAACCTCCCAGTGCCCGCCCCTGGCAGGTCCGATCCGCTTAAGCAGTCCCTTTTTCTTGAGTACCGCTATCTGTTTTTCCACTGCCCGGGATGAAATGCCAATACGCGAAGCCAGTTCTTCAGCAGATATTTCAGGTGAAACTTTTATCAGTTCCAGAATTTTCTCCGAACTTTTCTCCGAACTTTTATCGACATTACTTTCGGAAGAATGAGCAAACAAAACCATGGAAATCCCGCCATCTTTTTCGACAATTTCCGGTTCGGGCATCCCTGCATCTTTACAGGCATTGATTATTTTCAGCGTTCCACGCCCCCAGGCATCGATGTAGCCGCCCAGAAAACAGGCGTTAGCCAACAGGGGGTTCCGTGGGCGGGAGCTGTGTTCTTTTTTAAGGTCTTCAAGACTCAAGCCGCAGGGCAAAACGCCTTCATTCCAGATGGAAAGCCGATCATCATAGACTCGTATTTGAATGGTTGCCCCCATGTAAGTACGGTGAACCAGTGCATTTAAAAGCATCTCCCGAAGGGCAGTAACGGGATAAAGATCGTGTTCCAGTCGTTGAAAGCCTTCAAAGGTAATGGGGCGAATCAAAAATTTGTGGTTTAACTGCACCTGCACTTCATGGTACATGTGCACCAGATTACCTTCGATAATTTCATGAAAACGCAGGTCTGCAGCATCTACACCAAAACGGCCGATTCTTACCTGCATATTGGGGTAAAAGCGCATCGGGTCTTTACCAAACATGATAATGGCAGCTCTTTTAAGTTTCTTGCCATCGGTGAGTTTGAGTTTTTCCAGAAATTCAAAAGGGCTTAAGCCTTTTGTTTCTGGTAACCGGCCTTTGCCACTACTGTCTTCGATGAATGTGGCGATGCTTTTTTCGTCGATATCCTTGATCGTTGCATTCTCCTCAACCATGTCATCCCAGGTTTTACCCGCTTTTTTTATGAGAAACTCGTTGAGCTCCACACCAGTCAACTCCTGATTCTGCATAATATCATTGCCAATTACCGAAAAAGAATATTTAGGTCCATATACAACATCTTCACAATTAATACCGTGTTTCAAATTCCACCGAAACAGGGGTTTTGAGGGTAATTAAGGGGTAGAATAGAAATGGATAATTTTAGCGGCCAGAAATAAAAAAGGCCTCTAAATCCTCAAAATTCAAGTATTTAGAAGCCAATTTTATGTTATTTAAAATACGGCCATAGGGAGTCGAACCCCAAACCTTCTGATCCGTAGTCAGATGCTCTATCCAATTGAGCTATGGCCGCAAATTTCTACAATTTCTTTATTTTCAACCACTTACAGCACAATCCCTTATCTGAACCGTGCTTTTTTCCAAATAATTCCCACTTCTACTTCACAGTAAAAGCACACAAAAAATACACTCCGAACCCCTCTTAAGCAAGGGTAAATGGAGGGATTGTAAGGCAGGTAAAAGCAGAACTGCTATTAAAGTTCATTCAAATAGAAAAACCAGTTCTCCACAAACAGTTAAAGCTGCTGGTATCAATTACCAATATAAGCTTCTTCCCTTGCCAGATAAATCTCCTCTATAAAGCGATCGAATTTACTCTCTTCAGAATCGAAATTCCTGCATTCCTCGGCTTGCTTCCGAAGGTCTGAATCTGATAATAATTTAGAGTAATAATTCTGGTAATCGCGAAGTTGATTCTGCAGCTTCTGAAAATGAAGATAAAGCTGCGCATCATACTTTTCATCATGACCGGCTTGAAAAAGGCCAATACGAGTTCTGATCCGGCGTTGACTCTCGATAAAAGGGACTCCACGCAAATGATGAAACAGAGCCCATGATGAGCTTTTTCCTGTAGTGACTTTTCCATTAATTACCAGACGATGATTTCCCAAAGTAGTCTTTATCTGATCCGGTGAGGAAATCACTTGAGGATCGAGCTTTAAAATACAATCTTTATAAAAGGGATCCTCCATTGCTAAAAGCTGCTTTCCCTTCAGACGCCCCTTTAACGCTAATCTTAACATCTCCTTTGAAGAGACCGATTTTATCGCCTTTGAAGGATCAAGATACCACTCCAGAAATACTCCTCTTATTATATTTTCTGTAAACCCGGGAAAAAAAGAATGCAGTCCTGACGGCGGGTTCTCAAGAAATTCATCTATGTCCGGAAAAATCCACCAGACAGGCTGGGAAAGTGCCATCGTCCGCTGGATAGCAGACTGTAAAACAAAGTTACATGACTCCGCCTCCTTTGTATCACTCGTGTGGCGTAAATCCGGCGACGATATTGAAAGCTCAACCTGAGGATATTTTCTGCCAATCTCTCTCACTATCTTCACTGTATTGTCTTGAGAAGCAGAATCAAAAACAAGAATCTCATCAACACCAAGACTCAAATAATGACGTACAAACGTTTCAATAAAATACTGGTCGTTATATGTCCTTGTAGCTGCGATAATCTTCATTCCACGTTTCCCTTGATCTGAAAACATTGATCCGGCAGATATTTTACTAATTAAATAAGGATGAAAAACTTTATGCTGTTACTGGTTCTGGTGTCAAATTTTGTGTATCTTTCCAGATCTTCTGTTTTTTATAGAGATAGCGATGCTGCATATAAGCCATTAGAAACCCTGAAAGTATCGCTTTCCCACGCATTGAAAACTTCATATTTGAGAAGTATTCCTTTTGAAGTCTTTGAAACAGTTTCGCCTCGCCTGCACCAAGACTGCTGAAATGGTTCTGTAAAATATCATTGGCATCACGCTCTATCATCCGCATTTTTACATTCAGATATTTTCTTAAGTTCGTCTCGATATACAGAGGACCATTTTTGAATGTGTCAAGAAACAACTGTATCCTGTGTTCGAAAGCATCTGGAGTATAGAGTTTGTTTACCAGGTATTTCACTCCCTCTGCCAGTGTTTCACGCGACATGTTTCGGGGAATGATATTGGTTTCATAAATGTTTTCACAAAATTCTGTGCCAGTCTCTATTATCCGGTTCTGTTCACGCAACCTTTTGTAAAGCGGTGTCTGGAAAGGCGCAACTACTGCACGGATAATGAAAATCGGGATGGGTAATGACATGGCAAATTCATATTGCTTATCAAAAATATCCGACCTGTCAGCATCGAAACCAACCATTATGCCACTGGAAAGAGCAATTCCGTTCTCTACGCATTTCCTCACCCGTTCATGTATTTCTCCTGCCAGATTATGCCGCTTTTTTGATTCCCGAAGGCTCTCTTCATTCGGTGTTTCAATGCCCACAAAAGCGTATATGACATTAGAATCTCTCAACAATTCCAATAACTCCTGATCATCCGCAAAGTCTATCGACAATTGCGCGGAAAACTTGAACAACCCGTTACATTTTTCATTATTCCAGTCACGGATAGCGGTAAACAGCTTCCTGGCATTCTGGCGGTTTGCCGTAATATTGTCATCCGCAAAAGTAGCCATATTGTAACCATAAGCCCGCAGATTTTCCAACTCCCTGATTACATCTTCTACAGGCTTTAATCGCTGACCCTTACCAAGAAATGTAATTACATCACAAAACTCACATTCAAACGGACAAGATCGCGATGTCTGGATATTACCACCAAGTGCCCTGTCGTTTTTATATCCATCAAGCCTTGGTATCGGATTGACTATGGTTTCGGGACGCTCACCGCAATACTCCCGTTCCCATTTGCCCTGATGTAAATCTGAAAAAAGCTTCTGGTATATTAGCTCGATTTCTCCTTTGACTAGTATGTCACAATGATCTCTGACCAGGTCAGGATTAAGAGAAGCAAAAGGTCCACCGATCATCACAAGCTTATTTCGCTTCCGGAATTCATCGGCAATCCAGAGCATTCTTTTAAATTGGGTTCCTATTGCGGTAATTCCGATCAAATCTGCATCTGTTTCAAAATCCACCGGCTCCAGTGATTCATCACAAAGAGTTACCTTCATAGAATCCGGGACCATGGCAGCTACGGTAGTTATAGATAAATCAAAACTTTGCACAACCGGTTTATATCCTAGTTCTTCAAAAAATTCCATGGAGTAGGGATTGGGAAAATCTGGTCTTGGGCGAATAAGATAAAGGGAAGAGATCATATCAACTATGCTCCTGTAAATATTTGTGAGTATTTTCCGGATTGTCTTCTGATAATAATCGGAATTGAAATCTTTTCTGTGCTAAAATTCACAACTGATCAATAAACCGATGAACAGGTGGCAGATCTTCAAGAGTCTTGAAATATTCCCGCTGTCTTCTTTTCAGATCATCTATCAGGCTTGTATCAGTCAAATAACTCCGAATGAGTGAAACTGTCTTTCCTGGTTCAAAGACTGGTGCCTTGACCAGACAGTCAACATAACTGTTCTGTGCAAAAAGTGCAGTCAAAAAATTATACCAGCCCCACGGGAACATGCTGAACCTGCCCACCTCTTTAACCTCATCCGCCATTTGACGGTACCAGGGTGGCATTGTATGCATTATTGGTCTTAAATCAGAGAATCTGATCACCTTCGAATTCTGCAGGACAATCGAAGGCGTCTGGTAATAAATCGCGTATGATAATGATGTATTCACCAGGCTGGTTGACAAAAACAGATCCGCATGTGCGATGGTATCCAGAAACAGGTATGCTTTCCTTCTCATGTTGTTAATATAGGTATACTGGATACCCGGGTTGATCTCAAACTGCCATGGGTAAGGGCCGACATGAATAATCTGCAGTGGTACCGATGTACTGGCACAATACTCATGAATCATACGCGGGATCCAATGCAAGAGATCTTTCATCCTGAAAGTGTACTCCCAGGCGGAATTTGCATAAAAGATCACTTTGCGACCTGGTAATATATTCAACTCCCGGCACCATTGTTCACGTGCCAATGTAGGCGATGGTGGAAGAGCACTGAATAACCTGCAACAGCAGATATTTCCTGATGTAGCAATTAGTGGCTTGTTTAAAGGACATGGCCTTATAAGAAAATCGCAGTCTGTGATATAACTTTTGTGGTATCTGAAGCTGACACTCAGAAGAGTATCGATAAATTCCGGGGCACTTTCTCTTTCATATTGATCAGTAGATCCCAAAGGTATTCCTGTCTTTTTCAATAATTCCAGGTCAATTCCACTCCATTTTTTTGAATATTCAAGAGTATAAACATCAGCACATAAAAGGGCATCTGGTTTCCACCTCTTAACAATACAGTAGAATTGCTCTCTGTTTTCAGTAATCGAACTTCCTGTTAATGATTCTGCTTCAAATCCAAGTGACAACAGATAAGGTGCTCTGTCCGGATGGCACAGGAATAAAACTTCAAAATGTCTTTTATACCCTTCCCGTAATATTTCCGCGGCAACCGTTATATCTCCATTGGCAAGATTGCCCAGACCCAATACCAGAATCCTTTTCATATCAAGCTTTTTTCCATTTCATGTGCACTCATCATTCTGATTAAATCCTGTGTGCACGTGAAAACTGATTCCCTGTCCCGGTTATCCTTTAGAAATAACTTCTCCCTTCCTGCATAAAGAGAAGCCATGTAAAGATCATCAATTGTGTTTATATTGATAAAGTCTGAATTACCATGGCAGGTTATTTTCCTGCCTTTTAACCTGCGGTACTCGAAAAAATCACCTTCGGGTAGCCCATGGCTTTTTGTAGCCGTGAAGAATTGGTCAAGATCATATCTTGCTGATTCGGTCTTAAAAAGTGCAATTCCATTCCACCTCACTGATATATCCAGTCTTAAATCGGTACACGGACGTTCAAATATGCCTTCTACCTCTCCATTATTCTGATACAGTATTCCTCCTTTTTTTAACTGCATTTCAGAAGTAATGGGACCTTTCCCCAGCATATCTGAATTTTCATCGCTCAGGTAAATATCACCAAATGGATTGCTGATAAAAAAAATGTCACTGAAGCACATAAGCGTCCAACTTGTTGTCACATGGTCCAATCCCCATCTTAACGCTTCCAGAGAACCAGCCTGATGCTGAGGGTTACACAATACTCTGAGATTTACATTCTGAAAATTATCATCTTTTTTTGAAATGGAATCAACATGTTGATAAATCCGCTCATATAAAGATTCTCGCGTTGAAACTATAATTTGATGAAATCCGGCAGAGGCAAGGAAACTAAGGTTGCGATGCAGAAGTGACTGGTTATATGCAACCATAAGAGGCTTTGGACAATACTCCCCGTAAAGCCCCATCCTGGATCCCTCACCGCCTGCAAGTATAAACGGAGTGATAAAGCCGGTATTTATGTAACCTGTACCAGGAAAGGTCATTTAGGCTTTCACCTCAGGTACTAAGGTTTTCACATAGTCTTCAAAGAGATCAAGAAATTTCATAATTTGTGATTTTCTTACTGCACCCATTACAGAAAGTTGCATACAGTTATATGGCTTCAGAGGTCCGGGATGCAGGGGTTTCCATAGTGTTATGCCATTTTTGATGAAATGGTTGTGCATGTCTACGATATCTATATAATCTGGAAAGGAGAGTGTAAGGACAGCGTTGGAGCGGGCACTGGAATTCTTTACAAAAGGTGTTACTCCGAATTGCTGAAGGCGGTCAAGAATAAAAGCTGTGTTCTCCTGATATCGTAAAATTCTTCTATCTACAGTTTCCTCTTTCAGTTCTGTTAAAGCGGCTTTTAGACCATAAAACAAACTTACAGCAGGAGTTGTCGGAGTCTGCCTTTTTCGGGCAAAGTCAAGATATCGATTCAGGTCCAGATACATGCTTCGCCCTTTATTCCGTTCTGCATTCCGAACTGCAGCAGGTGACAATGCAACTACTCCCAATCCGGGAGGACCACCGATACCCTTGTTTGGAACTGTAATACAGACATCAATATTGTCATCCTTTACTGATATATATTCCGATCCGATTGCACTCACAGCATCGAGAAAATAAATCAACCTGTATTTTTCTGAGAGCAATCCGATTTCCTCTACAGGATTAGACATCCCTGTACTTGTTTCCAAACCAACCATTACTATTCCTGTAAATTTTTCAGAACATAGAAGATGCTCAACCTGCCTGCAATCTATCTCCTCTCCCCACTCATAGCGGAGTGACTTGTGGGGGATTCCATGCATACTCGCCATAGTTATCAATCGTTCACCAAAATCACCATTAGAAAGCATTAACAAGCGATCATTCTCATTGAAAACCGATGATATCGCTGACTCATTGGCCAGTGTTCCTGTTCCCGTTAAAATGAGAACCTGATGTTCCGGAGTGGTATCCAGAATTGTATGCAGTAAATTACAGGTATCTTCAAACAGTGATTCAAATGACGAATATCTGTGAAAGATAATCTCATTCGATAAAGCTTTCCGGACTGTATCTGAAAGGGTAACCGGTCCTGGAGTCATCAGAAATGATCCCTGGTTTGAATACTCAGACATTCTTACTTCCTGGTTAATTATTATTATTGATCAATATGAATTATTTCGTATAGAACCAATTAACTCAGCTTCTTCTGGAAGTTGACATAAAAATCTCCCGGTGAAATTCTCCGGGCTCTCAAGAGGAACCGTTCGTGTGGTACTTTGGTTTTTACATCCACATCTGGAGGCAATCAGGTCACCTGCGACCTCTGCAACATGACGGAAAAGAATCAGTTTCCCGCCCAATACAGTGATCAGGCCTGGTATTGACTGGTTTTCCTGATGATCAAAAACTGCATATTCCCGTGGTACATTAAACCCTGAAATCCCAGCATTGTTCCGGCTGGAAATATGAACTCTGATACCACTGAAAGCATGTACAATTGAAGTAAACTTGATTCCGGGAACCAGTTGAGATGCATTTTGCAGTATTTCTCTTTTATCCAGATCACATGGGATTAAAAACTCAGAGCAGGGATATTGATTTGATGTAGCTGCTGCAAGACACCTTTCTCCTGAAGCTGCAACTACATCTCCCACTGAACTCGGAGCGCATCTGGTGACCAGTGAATTAACCAGTTTTTTTTCAAATACAAGAATGGCACCATGCAAATGCAGAAGAGATAAATCAGCCCCAAACAGTTTTGCAACAGATGCGGATGAGGGGCCGGTCGCATTTACCACTATATCAGCATTAAAAGTTGAAACAGTACCAGTAAATTGATTACTGGTCCTGATACACCATTTGTTACCAGCTCTTTTGACATCGAAAATTATCTGATTTTCAAATATCTTTACATTTTCTCTCTGCAGATATTCCAAATGACTTTCAATAAGGAGGTAGGGATTAATTGTCCCGTCATTTGTGAGGTATGCCCGGATCAATCCAGGATTGATATTTGGTTCCAATGCGAGCGCTTCTTTTGGTGATAAACTCTCGATTGGTATGTTTGATTCTTTACATCCCTGCTCGAACTGTTCAGAATATGCCTCATCACCCTTCAATACTACATACAATCCTTTGTCAGATGCTACAGCAAAAGGCATAAGATCTTTTATCAATCTGTTTTCGATCATGCATTGAGATGCGATCTCCTTCGATTTAAAGGCATATCTGGCCCCAGAGTGCAACATCCCCGCACAACGAGTGCTGGTACCTGAACCTATGTAATTCCGCTCAATTACGACACATTCCAAACCACGCATTGTAAGATCACGTGCTATTGCTAACCCGGCAATTCCAGAACCCAGAATACAGATCATCATTACCCCTTTTTTCATTATTTCGGCATCCATAAATCAGGATTGCCATTATGAAGCGTTGATTGTCTTTTCCAGAAAAATCGATCTCCAGAGTTTTTGATCAGACAATCCCATCAGTACCATACAAAGATGGCATTCATTAACAAAGGTTTTTCCTCTGCAATATGAAAGGATCCTTTCACGTTCACTCATTCCCAATCCCTCAATAAAGCCATGCTTTCTCAATTGCTGATAAGCAGGATCATTTTGCATGCTCTGTATTGATTTACTCAGATTTGCTTCTCTGCTTCGGTAACATAAGGGGGACCTTGTTATTGCAGATGCCCAGCAACAGGCATGAAGATCGAATTGCAGACCGACACTGGCATTACCTGCCATACAGGTCTTTGACAAGCAATCAAAGTCGTTGATTGATTCCAGCGTAACACCGGCAAATGGAATCGCCCTGTTCACAATACGGGCATTCCCGATGGGAATAATCTCCTGAAAAAGATACTGTGAAATCATGTCTTTTAGAGATGCATTAAGTCCAACACACGTTGTTCTTTCCTGTTCGGAGGAATAACAGACATTCATTATAACCTTTATGGATCGGTTTTTTGCCGCAATACACGCATTCTGATAATGCTCAATTGTCAGTTGTTCAAGATGATATATATCAAAGCTTAAAATGATGGTATCGACAGATCCAATTCTGTCAAGAAACTTTTCTGCGCTCTCTTTAGTTCTTGCCCAGACTGGTGCAGTAGTAATCGCACTTTCCAGGTTGTTATACTTACATTCAACAATCCCCTGTCTCAGAAGATCAGGTACCAGAGATGGTTCACCGCCAACAAAAGTTATCATTGAGAAGTCATTCTGTGCCGCCGCGCTTATATAGTGCGACATTACACTTTCTTTCAAGCGCAAACCAGTCCTCTTCTTACTCTTTTCCATTCCTACCGAACAATGACGACAGGAGAGTGGACAATCAATTGTACATACAATTGCCAGAGTATTCGATGCAGGCTTTTTGTTATTCATATACGATTATTTCTGTTATGTTAAGTTATTTTATAAATTCATCTTATGGGAATCTTTTTACCGGATGCCTGTTCAGAATTGTATGGACAAAGCGAATACAGAAATGGAAAACCGGTGATTACTCTTTATCACAAGATAAGAATATTGTTGACCTTTTTATGTTTATGTAAAAATGAAGCAGTCTGGCAGGAGAGTATCAACCAGTTAACTATACTAATCCTGGAGAAAAGATCTACTGAAAATCAAAACATAGTACCCAGTGAAAAACAAAACTTTCCAGTACAGTTTTTAACCCCATATCCATAGTAAATTTGTAATAGCAGATCTATCGGGTAAGAGAACTCAACAGAAAGACCCGGCCCTGCTGAAACATTCAGATAATCCTGTAATTTTTCCTTGGGAAATTCATTATTCCAGGCCATCCCCACATCTGCAAACAGTAAAATCCCTGATATCAGGCGCATCATTGGGGTTTTTACAGTGATAAGATCTGTAGAGCGGCTTTCAAAGTTTGCTACAAAAGCCTTATTTCCAAAAATCTGTCCCCTGGGTGCTCCCCTTAAAAGTCTTGGACTGTCCAATTGGGGAGTGTGATAAACAGGGGTATTTCTTGCATTCATAAATAATAAACGAATTGCCAGCTCATTCTTGATAGGTGGTGCAAAGAAAAATCTGCCGTCAATAAACCATTTCCAATAATTCTGTGGACTGAAACCAGTATGAAAAAAGAGATTCAATGAATACCCAATCATTGTAATATGTTTCAAATATTCTCTATCCAGGTCTAC
Source organism: Fibrobacter sp. (assembly GCA_012523595.1). NCBI lineage: Bacteria > Pseudomonadati > Fibrobacterota > Fibrobacteria > Fibrobacterales > Fibrobacteraceae > Fibrobacter > Fibrobacter sp. Next base: position 77,606 of record JAAYIG010000164.1, on the reverse strand, counting down.
ACCTGTTTCAAAACCAAAATTATCCTCTTTTTCCTTCCAGGAGCTGTCAACACCATCATCTGACACACCTTTATATTCAATAAGACAGTATCGATAAGGAAAACGAGTATAAAATCTGATCAAATTGAAAACTGAAGTTGAGATTTCAGGAGCAACCTCTAAAGCATCATATTTCTTTGAACTATCAGGCAGAGAATACGGAACTGTACTGTAACCATCATGACCCACTGAGATGGAAGCATCGACCTTTCTTCTGAATAATACATCATGTAAACTTATATTAAGGAATTGTGACTTGTTCCCAAGATCTGTTGAGCAATCAATTCCAAAAACAGGCAGGTTATACAGACTCAGACAACTACCAGCCAACGAGCCTTCATTTCTGAACATTAATGTTTTTTCTGCAACTGAAATGGAGATTTCAATACTGTCAGAATCAGTAATCAAATAGTCTGCATCAACAAAAATGAAATAACCGCTTTCGTATAGTTTTCTACTCCACTTATCAAGCTTTTTATCGAGAGACTCTGTGTCAATATGCTCATAACACTCTATCTGAAAATAAGACTTGATAAAATCCTGAGGTATTCTGATATTGCCAACTATATCGATTCTTGAAACAACACCTGCAGCTATGGCAGAAGTATAAAAACAAATCTGGATTAAGGCAGTATACAAAACCTTTAGAAGGCCCCTTTTCATACTAAAAACTGACACTCGCAATTAAAGACAGGCTATTTTTATAGGGGGTAAATCCAAAGGCACTCTTTTTGTCACCAAAAATGAGATTGTCCCGCACTGAAATAGTCAGCACATCAGATATTGCAAAATTATTCTGAGCAAAAAGCATCAATGAACGGTCTTCGAGGCAAAGAACTGCCAAAGCAGACAAATCTAAATATTCGGAAAAAACCGGAAGAGAAAAGATAGCAAATACATAATGTCTTCTTAAATCCAACGGGCTGTATTTACTAAAATAATTAAACCATAACTGATTTCCTGTTTTCAATCCCTCACCCAAACCTGAAAAAAACCAGGTTGATTCTTTTGATGAATAACCAGCTCTATTATAATAATACCCGCAACTTACAGATGACAGTGCAAATGGGAGATTGAATGTTGCAGTAATGGCAAACCTGGAAACAATACTGCCAGTATCTGAAACTGCTGAATCAGGTTTTTCCCTGCTGTTAATCAATCGAACGGTTCCATTGGATATTATCCCCTGCGCAGATAAAGTACCAAAAGAAAACGCCTGCGCATCAAGCTCCAAACCAAATCCGGTGTAATACTTTGAGTAATCCTCAGGATGAGCCTGGTCAATAAACGAGTAGGTCTTTAGACTAGTGTTTCCGATATCATGAGAAGAACGTAAAAACGCCAGTGAATTATGTGTCTTTTGATAGATCCATTCCCGGACAAAATCAGCGCAGTACTGTCGCACCCTTGGTATTACACCAATCATTATACTGTTTTTTGGAAAGACAAAACCGGTTATAATTGCAGGAAAGCTGAAGGCACCAGGATTAGGATCGTTAAAGCGCATTCTATCCTCAGGGGCATCAACATATTTCAGCAAATAATTTACTGGATTCAAGAGCATAGAGTTGCCGTAATTCATATTGATCAACCCGGTTTCAATAAGCCATCCGCTCTGATGTGTAAAGGTAAGTTGAAAAATGCCGGGATATGCCTTCAGAAAAGCCAGATTTCCATTCTGATGTAACTGATCATAGGGAATACCAACCTGTTCCAATGTCTTTTCAAAAGGCCGGGCTGGCTGTGAATTCATCAATATTCCGTAACTGAACTGGAATTGAATAATGTCGGAGAATTGTGCCTTGTAAATTGCAAAGTTTTGAACCTTGAGTGAAAAAGGTGCATCGGACGCAGAAATGCTGTTTTCAAAAGCCCTGTTAAACGAACTGTTTTCTGCAGTGTAAATCAATCCCAGATCGGTTGAAAAAGAAATCTGCTGTTTAACAGGACTCTCCTGATTATCCTTGTTTTCTATATCTGAAAATTCGTTTGTAGACTGGCAAAAGGAACAAGTATTACAGGTATGCCAAAATATTAGAAAAAAACCTAATTTTATGACTGATTTGTTCATGCTTATCGGTTATCTATCACAGCACAACCTGTTGATTCATAAATAAACTGCTTTTCATGGTGTCTGGACTATCACTCTGTGAAGGTGGTCAGGTGAAAAGTAATATTCCGGGATAGCCTTCTCAACTGTAAGAGAACTTATCTTTATGATACTGTACTCCCCACTTTTCATCGAATTTTCGATTCTGATATTGGTAGCATAGTAAAACCCATCCCTGGCTGGCAGGAAATCTGAATAGATGATTTTTCGCATGAGGATCTGAGAACTTGAAAGCGATTCAGCCTGTATAATTCTATTTTTATCAAAATAAACTTTTATAAATGGATAAGCAGCTTTTGCATTTTTCCGTTTTAAAGTCAAAACAACCACAGGAGTTTCTCCTGTATAGGTTGCGTCACAGTCAATCAGGTCGTACCACTCTGTCAGTTCTGTATTTACGAAGTCAGAAATATTGACAGTTCCCATCAGTGTCCTGTTATAACTTATCATCATAGACTTACCTGCTTTTGGGAAATAGCACCAGATATCTTTTCCCCTCATCAGATACATTTTTCCCCGGTCCCTCTCAGGTGACAGCGTATAAAGAAGACTTGTCCGGGCATCTTTTACAAACATTTTATAATTTTGAGTTTTAATGTTTCCCTTTCCATCATTGGAAGTGATACTGCAGAGAGAAGAGTATTGGTCTGAAAAACGGAAATGATCACCTATGCTTTGAAAGAGTTTTATCGCACCATCATCTATCTGATTCTCTTCTGACCGTACTGACACGACTGTTATTAAAAAGATTAATAGAAGACATCTACTCATTTCAAAATTCCGCCATTTATGGTTTTACCTCATCACCGGGGTCCCAGATCAGAACTGACGCAATGCATCAACAATGTTCAGTTTAGAAGCCCGTTGGACAGGCAGAAAGGTTGCAAAAATTCCAGTAACTGAGCTTGCGACCACACTGATCCATATAATAGTATGGTCAATTACAATATGAATAGGTATCCTGTCATCCTGACCCGGAGGAGGGGGAAGTGTTATCTGCATTTCATTTATCAGAGGTCTTATCAACAGTGTAATTACAATTCCAATTATACACCCAATAAGACATAACAAAACTCCTTCGGTCATGAGCTGAGATTTCACCTGAAACCTGGATGAACCCAAAGCGCGGAGAGTACCGATCTCCTTTGTACGATCATTTACAACCATGTACATTGTATTAGAGATGTTAAACATTATTATTGAAAAGATGACCAGACCTAAAACAAAAGTGATTCCTTTGAACATAGCTATAATCTGACGGTAGAATACCGCCAATTCACTCCAGGTCCTGATCTCCAGATCAAGATTATTATCTTTTATAAAGGCGTTGAGCGTTTTAATAGCAGATTCCATATCTTTTTCGTTTTTAAGGCAGACAATTATTCTGTGGATTTTATCATGACCAAGCAGTGAATGCGCTACATGCAAAGGCATATAGATCTGCATACTCTCTACAGCTTTAAGCATTCCTCTGTAAATCCCACTGACATTTACAGAAATCGCATCTTGAGCACCATCTTCATTTGAAGCAAAAAGAACCACTTCATTTCCAACTTCCAGGTTTAGTTTTCCAGCCATATGCCTGCCAATAATTATCTGGTCCCCGGCATCTTCACCGTAAAAGGCCCCGCTTATGAGTTCTGGCGACATAAATATCTCAGCATCCGGATTTCCGGCTACTCCCATAAAAATTGCCGATGCTTCAGAAGTACCAATCATACCAACAAGCAGGTGCCTGTAGTTGATGAAATCCACAGATGATAATGTATCGATTACACTGCTGATTTTCATATAATCCTCTTTAGCAATCATATACTTGTAAGATGTCTCATCATCATCTGAATAACCTTTTCGTAAGATCTGAAAATGACCATACTCTTTGCGTATTGCCTCATCTTTCAGTCCTACTTCCATTACTTTTATATACCCGAAGAAAAGCATTATCGTGACTGTTCCTGCTATAACACTGGCCAGGGTAATAAAAGACCGGCGACGGTTGCGCCAGATATTCTTTAACGGCATGGTAAGATACAAATTATACAGATCAGAAATATTCATAAACACCTTTGATGCTGTCTTGATGATGTATCGCTGCTTATTGTGCCGTCAGTCAGAGTTATTACTCTGTCCTCTTCCGAAAATAAACTTGTGTTGTGTGTGGATAGCAGCACTGTCGCGTTTTCCAGCTCATTCACTTTTCGCAAAAGGTCAATAACAGCATTACCATTTTGTGTGTCAAGATTTGCAGTTGGTTCATCAGCCAGTACTATTTTCGGATTATTGACAAATGCTCTTGCTACAGCAACTCTCTGCTGCTGCCCGCCCGAAAGCTCGTTTGGAAATCTTTTCTCAAATCCTGACAGACCCACCAGTTCCAGAAGAGTACGCACCCTCTCTCTGCGCGTCTTCTCAGGGATACGTGAACGCCATAAAGGATAACTGACATTTTCAAAAACATTTAATATCGGAACAAGATTGAAATTCTGGAAAATAAACCCGAAGGTATTCCGTCGCAAAAAAGTGAGCTCATTATCATTACACTTCCTGGATACGGTAATATCTCCTATCTTGAGAAATCCGCTATCTACTTTATCCAAAGTGCCTATAAGATTCAGGAGTGTCGTTTTACCGCTCCCAGAAACCCCTACCAGGCCTACAAATTCACCTTGAGATATGGTAAAACTGACATTTCGGATAGCTGGAACTGAAACCTTCCCCATCCTGTATGATTTCGAGATTTCTTTGGCACTGATTACAAACTCACTCATATTTACCTGCAATCGGTTTATGGAGTTTTTTAGTGTGAGCGGTAAGTAAGGAAGTGTCTACCTTCAGAAAGTTCTCACGCGCAAGTTCTCTCTGTTTCCTGTAATCATAGACTATTGCTCTTGCAAGATATGCTTCTGTGAGACCCTGCTTAAAATAAAACGAATTTTTTTCTTCTGCAGGTAAAATATCATATTTTTTTATGTAAACATCTGCATCATCCAGTATTATATCATCGGGTCTGGAACTTCCAGCAGGCATACTTACATTTACACGAAGCCTCCCTAACCGTGCATCGATATTTTCAGGCAACTTCGCAATCACCAGGGAAAAAAGGTTCCTTGCTTTAGCTATATATTTCATTATATCTTCGATACTGATATTAGCACCACAGTAGGCAGTATAAGAGTATGCCAGTAATAATCTTAATCTGTTGTTCGATTTGTCTTCAGACCATGCACTTTCGAGTACAACAACACTTTTATTTAGTAAAGGAGTCATTTCCTTCTTTTTTAACCCCGGTTTTGTACCCTCCAGAAAAAAGTAAATACCGGCTTTCATACGATCTGTAATGGATGCTGATTTGTCATTATATACATCCAGACTTTTGGACATCTCCTCAAATCCCAGAAAAACGTTTGGAAAAAAAACTGTAGAGTCACAGACCTTTTCCTTGTCTGACGCGCCAGCCAGATAAAAGCAAAACAGGATTATACCAACAACAATTTTTCCCATATCAGCACTTTCTTTACAAATTATTCTTCCTATTTCCAACGCCACAATTTCAAAGACAAAATACTGAAGATAGATCCACAGCATCCCAAAATGGTAATATTCAGCCAAAGTGGAAAATAACCTGTATACCCAGTCATTGTCTGCCTGAGAGCATCACCAAGATATGTTAGTGGAATAACAAAAGAAATAATATTCATAAAGTCAGGAAGCATTTCTCTGGTAAAGAAGATCCCAGACAGAAACATCAGTGGGAAATTGACTGCCTGGCAAATCATCTCTGCGCTCTCGTAAGTTTTAGAAATTGCAGCAATAAGAAACCCTAAACTGATGAATACCAGATTACCCAGTATTGCAATCCCGATAGTTGCAAACATGTTGACTGAAAACGGCAAATGCAGCACTACACTGCCTGCAAGCAAAAACAGGACACTCTGTATCAGTCCAACAGTTAATCTCCAGATTGTCATCGCCCCGATAAATTGAGACCTTGACAGCGGTGTTAGACCAACTCTCAGGAGAATCAATTTTTCACGCTGCTGAACAAGAGGAAGAGAAGTTGCAAAGAGGCCAAGCCACAATATGGAAATAGCAAGGAAATTTGGAAGATAGAACTCTCCAAGTGAATCAGTTGTTTGTTTTATTTTTTCCTCTCGAATACTGAAGATTTTCTCAGAAGCAATTATCTCACGATTAAGCTCAGAAACAATCAAAGATAGAACCTGACGTGCAGGTCCAGTCGAGATGTTTCTGTTTGGATCATAGTATACCTTCAGCTCTGTGGGTTCATGATCTCTAAGTCCTCTCCCCATACCTTCCGGAAGAACCATCACTGCATCCACTCTGGATTTTTCCAGATCCTCTTTTGCCTTCTTTTCATCAAGGACTATGATCGACACGTTTGCACTATCAGCATGTTTCTTAAGCAAAGAAATCATGGATTCAGTAACCGCTTCCTCATCATGATTAACCAGGCAAAGACGAACATTCAAATTTTCTGTTCGGGAAAATATGACACCAAAGAAAATCCCTAATACTATAGGAAGCAGAAAAGAGATTAACAATACAGGAATATCCCTCAGATACAACTTGACCTGTGCTATATATAATGCCCAAAACGATCTCATGCCATTTTCCCTTTGGTCAGTTTTAGAAATACATCCTCAAGACTTCCCTTCCTGACTATTATTCCTTCAACTTTCCCGTTCGCAAAAGACACATCACACAATGCTGATAATGTAGCCCGCTCATCAGTGGAATTCATCACAACTTTTGACTCAACTGTCCAATAACTTTTTACACCTGGAAGAATGGCAATTTCCTCTCTGGTTACAGTCCCATGGACAGTTAATTCAATTGTCCGTTCACCAATATATTCAGAAATAAGCTGGGCGGGGACACCCTCCTGGATAATTTTTCCTCCTGCCATAATCGCGACTCTGCTGCACAAATGTTCAGCCTCTGCCATATCGTGGGTAGTAAGGAAAACAGTACGTCCTTTTCTGCGAAATTCAAGAATCACATCCCAAAGCATCCTTTTAACAGACGGATCCAGCCCTGTGGTAGGTTCATCAAGAAATACAAGCCTGGGATCATGCAATAAAGCAATCGCAAGGGAAAGTCGCTGAAATTGCCCGCCGGATAAATGCTGAACTCTGGTCTTTTCGATCTGCCAGAGATCCAGTCTCTCCATGAGTTCGAAAAAAGACGGAACACTCCGATATAAACCCGCAAACAGCCTGATCGTTTCTCCAACTGTAAGAAGCGGATAAAAACCTGTAAACTGGACCTGTACACCGAGAATTGACCTCAGCGATCGGGGTAGACCTGTTTTGTTTGGTTCCAGCCTATGTCCAAGAACTGTAACAGCTCCACTGTCAAATTGACGTATACCCTCAAGGCACTCAATTAAGGTTGTCTTTCCAGCTCCATTTGGTCCCAGCAACCCAAAGCACTCTCCTTGAGCAACCTTTAAATTTATTTCATTGAGCACAATTCTGGAATCGTAGGATTTTTTTAAACAGATCAACTCCAGTGCTGCAGATGAAGGATTAATCATTCCCAGAGAAGAGCTGTTCGACAGAGTCCCCCTGACAGAAACCGTCTCCGGATTTTTTTGTTTCCCGGAGAAATTCCTGAACCAGTCAATACATTCCTGTATTAAAAGATGGCTGTCCCCTGAAAAATAACTGTCAATATCCTTGTCAGTCTGCTGAGTCGGAAGTATTCTCTTTGCTTCAGCGGGCACAAGGTTTACAAACCGCAGCAGTTTTTCAAGAACTTCAATCCACTCCTCGCTTTTATCCCTGAGCACAGCAGTATCATTACCACCGCTGCAGTCCTCTATATTTCTTTTCCATTCATCTGAAATACTCTTCAATTCCTCGATACTGCGACCAGTCGTTAATTTCAGACCATTTAAGGCCAATGCCTGGAGTCGTCGAGGCATATCTTTGTGATTAAACTCCCGTTCAAGTATATCGATATAATCACGTAACTGGGAACTCAATCGAATTCCATCCTCTATTACTTTTTCTTTCTCAGCTTGCTCTTCCATACGATGTCAGACTCTTGATAAATGGACAAATCGACGCTTTTGGACGGGAATTATCTTTCCGTTATCTTTTTCTATCGAAGCTGTGATCAGCTCTACCAGATCACCATGAATTATGTCAGAAGTCTCACAATTCAACAGAATTTTACCAAAAAAAAATGAGTTTCCCGATTGCGTAATACCTCTTTTCGCTGATTCCTTGTGTACATTTAAGACTCCCTGGCTGCGATATTCATATTGGCACACAGGAACACCATCTATCTGACAAAATCCTATTGGCTTTACTAAAAATCTACCGTTTTTGAAATATGATCTTCCTTGTTCACATCCCTTAAGTCCAAGCTGAACATAAGTTCCCCCAAGAGCAACCAGTTCTTCTGTTCCATCTCTAAGCGTACCATCAATGGCCATATTTGCAATTCTTGTACTGAATTCCTCAAAAGTCAGCACATCCCAGTTCATCATCAACATTAAATTAATTGCCGGGGTTGCAGGACACGAGGAAAACCAGTTTCCAATTTCTATATCTTCACCCGCACACTCATCGGTGCCACTATCTGATTCTGTAAATGGTTTTTCACCCTTAGGCACACTTATTGTCTTAAAATACTTGAATTCCATTCCATGCGCGAATGTCCATTTGATTGATCCATTGTGTCCAGTCTGATCTTCCGATGTAAAATTCACATCTTTCCACTGATACCGTGTCCCGATTGACCATGAAGATATATTCTTTTCAAGATGTCGTTCCAGTAATGCATTGATACTCTGACGCTTAGTTGTATACCCCCATGGTGAGAGGTATTCATTTTCCATAACCATTTTCATAATGCATGATGAACCAGGTTGGAGGTTCTGTTTAAGTCTGAAATATTTTTCCAGCAATTGCTTAACAGATCTCCGCCCGAGGCCGAAAAAAGTTACAGGCCACTTACTTTCAACCAAAATCGACCACCTTTACCTGTAATGTCAAACTGTATGCTTCTGGAGTAATTTGAGGCTGTTTTGCCTTTTGGGCATACTTTTTAACAACCCTGGCAATTCCTGCAAACTCGAAACAACTATGTCAGCAATCCGATCCGCTTCATGTCTACTTATTGTAAGTGGTGGTGCAATATGAAGATGATCACTTTTCAGGCGCAAAAAGAGCCCCCGTGAACGCATTAAAGAAGTCAAAATATCAACAAAAGGTGAATCATGACTGAATTGGCGTTTTGTCACTCTATCCTGTACAAGCTCCAGACAAACCAATAATCCTTTTCCACGGATATCACCTGTGAACGGATGATCAGCAAGGTCATGCTTCAAACGAGACAACAGATAATCCCCAACCTCTGCTGCATTATCCGCCAAACCTTCTTCTACGATACAATTGATATTAGCCAGAGCGGCTGCACAGGAAACGGGGTGACTTGCGAACGTGTACCCGGGAACAAGAAATGCCGCTGGTGGTACACTCGAAGCAATCTTCTCGTTCATCACAACTGCACCCAGAGGAGAATATCCAGAGGTAAGAGCTTTTGCAAAAAGCATAATATCCGGGGCGGTATTAAAATGCTCCATTCCAAAGAGCTTCCCGGTGCGGCCAAACCCTGTTACAATTTCATCTGCAATCAACAAGATTCCATGTCTATCACAGATCTGCCGGATTCTTTTCCAATACCCTTCCGGAGGAATGGCAACGCCGCTGGCAGTAGAAATCGGTTCAGCAATAAACGCTGCAACACTTTCACTTCCCTCTTGTTCAATTACTCTTTCAAGATCTTCAGCACATTCACAACTGCATGATTCGGGACAGAGTCCAAATTCACAGCGGTAACAGTATGGATGGGCAGTACGAATTATTCCAGAAGGGCGCGGGCCAAAAGCATCGGTAAAGAGATCATAATCTGAAACTGAAAACGCCAGAAGAGTAGCACCATGGTATGAACCACGACGTCCAATCAGCTTATACTTTCTGGGGTTACCGGTTAATTTGTGGTACAAACGGGCAAAACGCAATGCAATTTCTACAGATTCCGATCCTCCACAGGTAAAATATACCCGTTGCATTGGAAAAGGAATTATTGATATGAGTTTTTCTGCTGCTTTAATTGCAACAGTGTTGGAGTATCCTTCCTCTGAAAGAGCATACGCCATTGTATTAATCTGCTTCTCTATGGCTTTGATGATCCTTGAATTTCCATGCCCTGCATTAACCACCCATACACCCGACATTCCATCGATATATGCCTTCCCGTCTGTATCGTAAACCATATTCCCTTCTGTACGCTCAAAGATCAAAGGGCCATGGTCCTGAACTGTCTTTTCAAGACTTGATCCGAATTGCCATATAAATTTCCGGGCATTCTCCTGAAATTCTTCAGTCTTCTGATGCCCTGTGGTTTTATACTTACCTACCATCTCTTTCCTCTTTACATTAACTGTTCTTCAAGTGGCCTTAGCCTGGATAACTTTGAAAAATATACCTGTTGTTTTTCTCTAATCTCACTGATCGCTGATTCATCAAACAGATACTTTTCAATAGCTTTCTTACATTTTGATGGTTCCATAACCGGTACTGTTAGAAAGGTCTCCTGATAAGGATTATCTGCAAACACATATGAAAGAAATTTGGACCATCCCCAGGGAAACATCCTGAACGCAAACACACTGGAGACATGCTTTGTGACATCCTGGTACCAAGACGGCATTTTTGGAAGAATTGACGAGATTCTCTGAAAATCAAGTACTTTGAAGTTATTCAATAGTATAGACGGAGTGCCCAGAAAAACCGCATTGGATAAAGTGATAGAAATTGCATTAGTACCCATGAAGAGGTCTGCATGTGCAAGACACTCCCGGTAGAGGTCCGATTTTAAAGCCGGAAAATAACGATAATCAATTGTAGATGCAATCGGAAAGGTCCACTGGCGCGGCCCGACATGAATCAGTGTAACCGGCTCACCCACAAGTGAGATATTCCCATGTATAATCTTCGGCATCTGTTCAATCATTGCTTTTGTTGACACAGAGTTAGAAACATCCACGTATTCCCAACTTGAATTGACTGTAAAAATGACTTTCCGGTCCAGATTTATTGAGAGCGCTTCAGCCCACATTGACCGGCTCATTTTCGGCTTATTATCATTCTTACCGAAAAGCCTGCAGGTTATTATTCTGGAATCCTGTGAAGCATCAACTTTGTTAAGAGGACATGGGCGAATCAGAAAATCACAGCTTTTTATCAGTTCCGGTCTTATTTTGACTGGAGGCGCATGAGTGAAATCCCATTCAAAATTAGTCGATTCCCACTCATATTGATCAAAACTGCCAAGAGGCAATCCAAGCCGCTTTAAATACTCGAAATCTATGCCACACCAGACAGATGCATATTCCATTGTGTATACATCTGCACACAGAATTCTGCCTGGATTAAAATCCGTAAGGATCTTTTCAAACAGTGTTCGATTCTCCCATGTGGTTGTCTTGTCCAGACTCATACATGGTATTCCAGCCGACCTTATATAGTTGGCTCCATTAGGATGACTGATAAAAAGCAGTTCAAAGCCATTTGACGGTAGATGACGCACCGTTTCCAGGGCTATGGTTAACTCTCCATTGGAAAGATGTCCCAATCCAAGTACAAGAATACGATTATTACTCATCTATCATGCCTCAATAGCTTCATCCGGTTCCGGAAGTTCAACCAGTTTTTTCTTGAAGTGTTCTATTCTTTTATTGAATTCTTCACGATAAGTTGATTCCAGCATGGACAGAATTGTACCAGTTATTTTTTCATTATCATAAATCTCAATATGAGGAAGTATGCTGTAAAACGGATTATTGGTAACTATAGGATCTAGAAACAGAAACCACCCTACAGGAAACATCCGAAATGGATACACTTTCTCCAATGCAGCCACTTGTGCAGGCTCAGGAGCTTTTCTACCTCCCGCCCATCCTTTTCTGTCTTTGAACTTGAAATAGGAGTTTTGCAGCAGCAAAACCGGTATTCCTTTTAGAGCCACCTCAACCATCGATGTGGAGATAAAGTTATTACTTACAAGCAGATCTGCTGCTGAAATGAAAGTTTTAAATTCTTCTTCAGGCATGCTTTCTATATGACTAAAATTCTTACTACAGTTTGTGGGAAAGAATCTGCGAGGCCCAACGCAGATTATTTGTATATCCTGAGGTAAATTTGTCATAGAACTATAAATTGAATCATAACAGGATGAGATGAATTCAATTGTTTCTGGATAAAGACGGTGATTCTGCTGCCAGGTTGCGTTTGTAATGAATACAATTTTCTGATTTTCATTTATCCCAAGTTTGTTTTTAGCATCTGTCTGTTCCTTTTTTCCTACCGGTTTCTGCATCTCAAACAATGAGTAACGAACTGAGCCTGTCTGTTTATTGGTAAATGGTGAAAGAATCGGACAAGGCTGCAGGAAAAGTGATAAATAACTGAAATCAAAGCTTTTAATTTTTCTGTCAATAAACCCAAAAGTATCGACTTTCCCGGCAGTTTTCTTTAAATCGTATAAATCAAATCCTCCACAAGGACACTTGAACAGCTCAAGGTCTTCAAATGTCAACCCATAATGGGTATCGCAGAAAGCATAATTTAACAAATCACTGAGAATAACAAGATCCGGACCGAACGCGCTTTGGACTTCTGAAAAGGTGAGCCTGTTAAGTCGTTTTCCGTGGGGAATCAGAATGCGGTATTCAAAACCACTTCGTTTAATACGGCTCTCGTGTGATGGGGGAACGATAAAAAGGCATTCTGCCCTTTTTAATCGTTTTGCAAACTGAATTGCAATGGTCAATTCTCCCCATGCCCAGTAGCTTGTGTTAATGAATACTATTTTTCTCATTACAATAAACCGTTAAATCAGCAAATTACCTGACTTTTACCGGCGGGAAATGCTTTACGCAATCTTTGTTCAACTATACACAGTAGATCATCACAACCTTTTGCGTGCAAAACCTGCTTAAGAAGAGCCAGAGGAATACTGAGCACTCTTGATAGAACCCCTATTTTTCCTTCTGGTATTTCGCCGGCACCACGAAGCAGAATCTCCCTCCCTTCAGCCTCTTTCCCCTGGCTGAAATAGACAAGGCATAATACCGCAAACGGGATAAAGAAATAGGGCTGCGGGTCAAGTTTTTCCTGAATACTTATCATATGCAACTGGTCCCGGACAGCATCCTCAAGACGATATTCCGGAGGCAGAAGATAGCTGGCAAGCATACTGTTATCAGCTATTTCCAGAAGAATCGCTACTTGAGAGCGGATATAAAGAGCAGGCCAATGATCTGCATCCAGATTAACTGCCCTGGTGCAGGAATTGATGGCACCACACAGAAACCTGTGCTTCGCCTGACTCTGCTCTACAATGTTCATGAATTCAAAACAACACAGACCATACTCATACCAATACTCAGCGTTTTCAGTGTCATTTTCCGCACGCTGAAGCAAATTTGCGGCAAATTTCTCCGGGAATGATTGCCTCGCAGCAAACCTGATTGTCTTCCATATCGTGTCATCTTTACTATCTGGCAATCGCATTGACATCCTCCACTCTGGGCATATTTATTCCATAATTATAACCGATCTCACTCCACCCAATTTTTGCAGCATATTCCTTATAGACTCCGCCACAAATCGATTTACGTTCACATTTCATGCATGGAGTACCATGAACCCGATGCATCCGATCCATCATCTCGGAATAATCATCATAAACAAACGACCTAAACAACATTTTGAATTGTTCGTTCTCCCATTCGATCACATAGTTTTCTGCTCCTCTTATACAGCAATACGGGAAACCCTCTAAGGTAATTTGTACATTTGCTTTATCAACCATTACTGCAGTAGCAACAACTTCAGATTCTATATCGCGATATCTGGGTGTTACCTGATCAAAATTACGATAAGCTGTACCGGCTGTATGTAGAGCTGAAATGTTAATATGATCAACTCCTTCATTTATCAATAAAGATGCAATCTCCTGAATCTGACCCTGATTCATCTTTGATACAACAGTGTTGGTCCGTACTGATGCACCCAGTGTTTTTACATTGCGGATACCCTGCATCGCCTGTTCAAAACTCCCACTGACCCTTGTTATAGAATCATGAGTTGCACTGTCTTTGCCATGCATCGACACTACTACAAGGCATACTCCCCGTTCAATTACCTTTCTGGCAAAATCGATATCTGATAACTTGCGGGCATTTGTCTGAAGAATGATCTCAGAATATCCACATTCCTGTATTTTCTCCAGCAAATCAAGAACATCCCGCCTTGTTGTTGTCTCCCCACCATGTAAATTCACAGCCACATACCCTGAATCACGGTTTTCCTCCAGAAAGGCATCTATTTTTTCGCGGCTTACCTGTTGTTTAGTCTGGCAAGGAGAATCGACAATACAAAATATGCATCTGTTATTACATAAATCAGTAGTATGAATACTCAACATTTTTTTTGCATTCTGCATAATTAAATTAGTCCTTTATGTAAGTAAGGTATAAGTCATATTAATACTTTCAGCTATTGAGCGGGATTTGGGGAAAACTGTCATTGCCTTTTGCTGGACCTGAAGCGCAAATTCCTCCAGGCATAATCTCTTTAAAATTATAATTACATCGAGAAACACCTGGCTTAACAGTCGAGTATGATAAGTCGGTTTGCATTCGACCTTGTCACATGCTCTTTTGAACATTTTATATGCACCATCAATATTCCCGCTGCCAAGCATTTCTCTTACCTGCCCCATATAAGGACACATGAAATATGGTTCTGAATATACTGACCTTCCCTGCATCTCTATCAACACTTCTCTATCTTCATATGGCTTTACAATTGAAGCGCCTATTGAATGAACACCCGATGACATTTCGGCAAGCCCATCTGGAATTCCCAATGAAATTTCACTTCTAAGATACCTTGGCAACCACCAGGTACTATGAATTTTCAAACACTCGCTCATAATCATGTAACCGCTGACCTGAGCTTTGGCTCTTTCTATTGCCTCTGTCTTAGGACCGATAAGCAGATATATTGCAATTGCCAGAGAAATGGCTGATTTCTCATCTGAAGGGTTACTTTCATGCTTTTTTTGAAGAGCATTCAAAATACGAGACCTTGAATTACTCTTCATACCCATGGACAAGGCCAGTAAAATCTCAAATTCATCTTTTGAAAACGGAATTATGTCTTCCACATTGGTGTTGATATTTGACATTAGATTCCTATTCCTTTCCACCCGATTTTCTTTACATAGTCTTTATAAACACCACAACATTTTTCAGTGCAGGGACAATTTGTACAAGGCCCGCTTTTTATACGAGTTGTTACAGTTAGAAATTCATTGAAGTTACTCATTCTCATTTCTCTATACAATACATTCAACCTCTGCTTAGACCAGTCTACATAGTAACGGGAATATGCTGGAACCGCACATAATGGAAATCCCTCAAGAGTCACTTTCCTGTCATGTGTAATAGCATATTCAATTGCTTGCTCAATGTATGGACGGCATTCATCGTAACCTATTAGCAGATTGTCTAATTCTCGGAAAGCGCTTCCACCTGGCTGCATAGCAGAAATATTGATGTGATCGACACCTTCATCTATTCCTTTTTTACATATATCAGTCAAATGCCTATAATTACCTGAACAGGCTACCGTAGTTGTTCGTAAATAGTTATCATTTTTTTTAATCGATCGTATACCATTTATTATTCTGTCAAAACTATCTGGTATCCTGGTTAAAGTATCCATAAGTTTTGATTCATGAGCATGAAAACCCACAGTATAAATGTCTATTCCGATTTCATGAACACGTCTGGAAAATTCTTTCAAACCCAGCATCAAAGCATTTGTCTGGAGAATGATGGTTTTATAACCCGATTTTCTGATATAGGAAAGCAAGTTTATGAAATCAGGTCTGATTGTCGGTTCCCCGCCATGAATATTTACTGCAGTCCATTCAGATGGATCGTGTTCATCCAGAAAACTGATAAGCTGTTTTGACTGTACTGTATCAGTCAGACTGGAGTGTGAATCTTCACCACAAAATATGCATTTACTATTGCATCTATCGGTAAGATGAAGGCTTAATGTCTTTGGCGGATATAGAACACCATCAGAAGTGTGTATATCACCTATAATCGAATCATATTTGACCTTCATTGTATACCCACATTTATTGTTTTCTAAAATTCAGGAACATCAGAAAGAATTACAGAGATGCAGGAGATTCAGGGAGCAATGACACGAGGTATAAAAGGGAAGAATTGCTCCCTTTTATTATTATTTTACTCCTGAAAATCATCGATAGAATACATCTCAGCATTCGGATCTTCTCCTTCATCCGGAGTGTAGACCGCAGCATCTGCCGAAAAGAATTCTTCAAGATTATCAAGAGTAAGCTTCTCGATATCCTCAGGAGACAGATTCTTCACCATGATAATCTGAGCATCATTCAGTTCGTACTCCTTTATGGCTTCATCCGGGTTTTCCATCAGGAGCTTTTTAAATTCTGGTTCACATGCCACACGTTTGAAAAGCTCTACTATCGGGGAATCATTTTCCACATTCATCTGAGAATCCATATCAGACATTTGTACCTCCGGAAAATTCTATTGGTGAATTGATAACAATCTGCCTTCGATTATGCCTAAATCCATGCATAATCATCAGCCAGATACAATAACCGTTTGTTTTTGTTTTCGTTTCAGTGCCAGATGAAGATTACACAGACGAATCTCATCAGTAATACTTAATGACTTATACAAATCCATTACCTTCGAAAAATGCCTGTCGGTATCAATCTCTACCTGCTCCACAGATCTTCCGTTTACCTCTTTGAAGGAATAGATCCTGAAATTACCGACTGAGACTTTTTCACACCGTTCATTCCTTACCTGTAACAAATGATCCTTATTCCTTTTCAGAATGTCTTCATATTCAAACCTGTTTTTAATCAACTCTATCCCGAATTTATCAGGTTTCATCCCAATCAGTGATGAGGGGACAACAAAATAGCGATTTACAGCAAATGTATTGATATATTCACGGTTTTTCAGAATAAAATCACAAGTTGCCTGAAAATCCTCATCAAATTCATGTGGCAAACCGATTATAACTTCAAGATCAACCCAGATTCCCTGCTTTGAACAAAGTCTGATTATTTTTTCAGCATGATTAAGATCGAGTCGTTTATCTATCATTCGCAGTAGTTTTTCACTCCCGGTCTCAAACCCGAAGATTAGTTTTCTACAACCTGATTCATACATCATTCGAATAAGATTTTCATCAAGGTTGTTAAACCTCGCACAATCACTCCAGTACAACTCTAACTTTCTTTTTGTAACCTTGGAATGAAATTTTTTTACAAAACCTGGCGAACTATTGAATGTATTATTGAAAAAGTAAAAATAAGGAGACTTGTATTTTTCCATCATTATTGCTAAATCATCAACAACATTCTCCGGATCTTTTGTAATTACTTCATGTCTTGAAGGATTACTTTGCACACAGAAAGCACATTTAAAAGGACAGTTGTAGTTAAAAATATAGGGGATAAAAGTGACCTCTTTCCTTTTTTCAACTGGTAAACAGAATCTGTTCATTGCAGATGCACGTAAAGTATGGGGAAAGGGCCATTTAAAAAACTGAATATGGTTAAGATTATTCCTTCTGTTGTCACTGATAGAATTATCTATGCATGTTGAATAGTAAGATAATGGTAAACCAGAAAAATCAGGCCTTGTGAGAGATGGTTCATCGGGTGTATTACAAACAACTATATCACCTTTATAATAAACAACTCCAGGTAGAGCTTCCGGTTGAATTACCTTCCCGGATTTAAACAGCGAATCTGCCATTCGGACAAGGACTTTTTCTCCCGGTCCAAAAATGATGTAGGGGAAAATCTTACATACTACACTCCAGAGCTCATGAAACGATTCTCTGAAATTATAAAGATACTCAACATTTTCTCCACCAAAAACAATTGTGGTATCATACTTTTCCTTTAAATACTTCCCAATCAAAAACCCTGTGTGTATTTCAAAAAAGGAATAATTCGAACCAAGTGATATACCAACCAGTTTTCCATTTGAAAAATCAATGTCTCTCAGCAAATTTCTTATGAGAAAAGCATATTGATCTTTCATTGAGTATTGGATACTATTGAGAAAAAGGTCCTTATCATACAGGATTGTGAATTTTTCCTTGCTCAGTTCTTTTATCTGCCTGGCAAGAGAAACATTCAAGTCATGAGTTATAACATCGAATCCATTTTCACAGAGATACCCCTGCAGTACACCCAATGAAAGCGGTGGTATATTAGTCCGCATATAGAATGGCCGCTCGCCAGGACTTCCCAGTAAAATTATCTTATCCATTTATATTTGCCACAGATGATATTTGGTTTCCCTGATTTATTCAGAAAAAGGGCAGCTCTTATTTGTATATGAAGTATCCAGGAAATAAGAATATTTGACTCAATTACGAACTATTTACTTGTCTCTCTGGCAACGATACCTGATATTTGCCAAAGTAGTACAATCTTCCTGGATTCTATTCAATTGGTCTGATATCAGAAGCTCCTCAGCCAGCTTCAAATCTGCCAGTTCATTGACATTTATATAATGAGAACAAAGACAGGAATAGTAGACCTTCTCCCCAGCATCAATTGCAGCTTGAATCAGGTCAGGAAGTTCCTTCTCACCCCGGACCGGATTTACCAGGACACTTTCTATGTAATCAAAAATCGCATTCTTGAACAATACATGACCTGTACCAATCAGATTATTTAGTGGCCGTGATGGTTTTTCAATCAGGCGAAAAACTCTCCGCGATTCATCATGAAGCAGAGTATATGTTTTTTTAATCCGTGATATATCCGACACAGATGCAACACCAATTGTGCAGATATTCTGTTTTTTTATTGCTTCGGAAATAAATTTCTCATAATCTGAACCGATAACGATCTCATCACCTAACAGGAGAAAAAAATCACTCTCCTTTACCATCGACTTAGCACACAGAATCGCGTCAACCAGTCCTTTTTGTTCACGCTGAATTATGTATGATATTTTTGTACCATAATAGGAGATACCAAAATGATTGATTATGTCCTCAGCACGATATCCAACAACAATCAATATCTCATCAATCAGTGGAACCTGACAGCATCTATTAATTACATGCTCAAGAATGGGTTTGCCATTTAACAAAAGCATACACTTGTTAACTTCATCGGTTAATGGTCGAATCCTCTGGCCCTTTCCTGCAGCTAAAATAAGCGCCTTCATAATTCCTCATCACACCTGGTTTATGATATCTTCATCCACTTAATGTTCACCTTGAATTCAGCCAGTAACTTTATTTGAAGAATAACAATGATCAGAACAGGTTTTTCCTGCAAATTGATTCGAGCTGGTATTTACTTACAGTGACACTTGCCGCTCCCATCCCTTCAACAACTAATACAATTGATACACCACTCTGATTCCGGATTACTCTGCCAACCAGCCCTTTTAAAGGTCCTGATATTACTTTTACAAGATCACCAATACAGTAATTGCCTGCACTTACAGGCACTATTTCAATACCACTATTGTTTACAACGTCTATCCGGTTTAATTGTCTTTTGAATTTGGTTTGTCCCTGAACAGGAAGAATCGTAGAAATTCTGTTAAAAGACAGCAGAGGGTAAGGGTTTTCTGAGATGAAAGGAACATAAGAAGGGAACAGAACCAAAACAGATTTTCTTTTTTTGCCGTCCGATCTTCTCGTTACTTTTATATAACAGGGAATGTAATACCCGACCCCGCGCTCCAGAAGGTCACGGGCAAACGCTTTTTCCTGCCGAGGTTTCACTTTTGCAATCCACCATGTACCTTCAGATTCAATAATCGGGCGATCCAGATTACATATGGGTGGATTATCTTTGTAAGAAATGATGCCCATTTTCTTTGATGCCTGAAACCATTATGATTTTACAGGTACAAATGGATCAGGTATACCTTTTCAAAATGCTGTTTTAAAAGTCAGGAATCCATAAAAAGAACGGAAGCCTTTGTTCTTCATAAAGGTTTACTAACTACTTGAAAAATCTGCTCAAAAGCTGTAGAATCTTATTACCCGTCATACATCGGACACACACCTGTAAACCTTGATACTCGTACGTTCATGTCTTTCATGAACCGTATGCAGCAGGGGGAGGGGTCAAACAAGTCGCGTTGTATGCCCCTCAACCTGTATTTTTCCCTTTTTAATTTCAAATTTAGATACACTTTGACCCCGTGGGTGTCACCCACGCTTTTGTGACGTTAACAGATTCAGTACTTCTGCATATTTGCAGAACAATACAGAATGATAGGACATACTACCTATCAATGGTTCCGGATTTTCACTGGAAAATGGAACCACCTGCTTTACTGTTTTCTAACCCTTATTCGGTTTAGAATCTTTTTGGAAAGGTGAGCATAAAAGGAGTGACTTTACTCATTCAAGCCCTCATTCCGTGATGCACCCTCTATAAACCCTCAAATCTTTCTCGCGTTGTATAGAATCTATAGAGGTTTTGTCAATATACTATTGGTAATTTGACAGGTCAATATTTATTAATACAAAAAATCATAATTCGTCTACTCAATCCTCCAAAAAACACCACAGCTTCAACTTGAATCCCCAATGACAAAAGTGACTGTACCCAGTAAATATAATGAAGATAGATATATTAACAAACGTGCACGCGAGATAGGCTTCTTCATTTAGATGAATACCACCCTGTAAGTTTAGGCACTCAATTTGCCTAATACACAGGGTAAAAGGATACCTGCTTTGTCTGATCAACTGGTGGAGATAATTGGCTCATTAATTGAGATGCTCGGCATTCTGATTATCGGGGCAGATGCCCTGTATATTGTCATTATCTCCCTCGTTCATCTATTCAGTGGAAAAGACAGGAGAAGCATCTATCGGGTGGCCAGAATTGACCTGAGCAGAGCGATTCTACTCGGTCTGGAATTCCTTGTTGCCGGAGACATTATCAGAACTGTCGCAGTGGTGCCCACTTTCTCCAGTGTCGGCTTGCTTGCCGCAGTCGTTCTTATCAGAACCTTTCTGAGTTTCTCTCTTGAGATAGAGATAAGCGGAAAACTGCCCTGGAAAAGAGGTTCAGAACATTTGAGTTGATCGGGATCGCAACGTAGCATCAGAATATTTGTCAATAAGAACAATTAATCTCTTTCTCTAATTATATCAGTGCAATCATTCTAGTCAGCATTATTAGTAATCAAGTCTTTTCCTCTATTAAATCAGTGCAATCATCTTATCAGGTTAATCAGTGGTCAGGTTCATCTCTTTAATCGGCATAGTCGACCTCTTTGGCAACACCACCTACTCCGGCGGCGCAGCCATAAACGGCATGTTTTTAGCTTCACTCGGGGCAAGCGCCGCTGCAATAAGCATCACCGGAGGAGCCAGCGAATTTTTAAACTACCTGACACGCGGTCTCTCCGGCTTTATCGCAGACAGGATCAAAAATCACTGGTCAATAGTTTTCACCGGCTATATCTTCAATCTACTTGCGGTGCCCGCAATAGCACTCACCGGCCACTGGCAGGCTGCTGCACTCCTCATTCTTATTCAGGGCCTCGGACGCGGTGCCAGGAAACCGGTTATCCAGTCGATGCTGTCGTTTACAACAGGGGTTTATGGCCGGGGATGGGTCTACGGGTTGCATACTGCACTGGATTACACTGGAAGAGCTCTTGGTCCGCTCGTTATCGCCATCATACTTCTTTTTACAGATAAGTTCCGCACCGGATACGGGCTGCTTCTTATTCCCGCACTTCTGGCATTTGTTTTCCTGACACTTGCCCGTGTCAATTACCCCTTCCCTTCCAGGCTCGAACTGAAACCATCGGCGACAAAAAAAGGTTTTACAAAAGCATACTGGTATTACTACGCGGCAGGAATATTCTTTGCCGCCGGCCTGACAAATTTCGAGCTGATCTCATTTCATCTTTCAGAAAGCGGCATCGCACGTCAGACCGTACCGTTTTTCCTGGTCCTGTCAACGGCTTCCGGAGGAATAGTCAGCCTTTTTCTTGGGAGGCTCTATGATAAAAGAGGACACTCTGTGGTCCTTGTGGCTGTTTTCCTTAGCGCGATGTTCTCACCGTTTATCTTTTTGTTTCCCGCAAACTTCGCCATTGCAGGAATTCTTCTATGGGGAGTGGGCCAGGTCACCCAGGACATGCTTCTTAGCTCAGTTGTTGCCTCGGAACTCCCCAGAGATCACCGAAGCCTGGCGTTTGGTCTCTACTATACTGGGTATGGATTCGGATGGCTGCTCGGTTCGATTGCCACAGGGCTCTTGTATGAACAGTCCCGTTTTAGCCTTGTGGCATTTGCCGCGGGTATGCAGGTTCTTTCTCTGCCATTTTTCGTTTTGGGGCACAGGGTGAGGGGGTGATTAGATAAGGAGTTGGCTGGTTGTTTTGATGGGGATTGGGGGGTGGGAGCGTTCTGTCAGTAGTAATGAAGCATTCGACTCTCTCGCTGTGTCACCTTGGGGTGAAAGATTGACTTAAGCGGTTAAGTTCAGGATTCACCCCGGAGATGAATTTAGAACACTGAGGTTTTTCTCCCAGGATAGCCCTCCGCCGAACAATAAGAAAAAGGTATGAAAATTCAACCATTATAATAGAAAACAAAGAAAATGATTCGGTATAAATGTGTGGATGTATGTAAAACAAAAACCAGCTCCTTCCTTTTCTATATATATAAAGAGTGTCAGTCGATTTGATAAGCTTTGGAGGTGAAATCTTTTGTGTCGGTAGTAAGGAAGCCTTTAATTCGCTCACAATGTCATCTCCGGGGTGAAAGACAATCTTAAGCGATTAAGTATAAGATTCACCCCAGAGATGAATTAAGGACTCTGAATTTTTCTCCAGAGCGACCCTCTTAGAACACTAAGAAAAAAGAATGAGAATCTAATCATAATAGTTGAATTTAAAGAAAAATGATACTGTTTTATTTGGGAACAGGTGAACAAAATAACCTGCTCCATCTTCTTCATATATGAATAAAGGGCCAGCTTGTCATTTCAATGAGCCTTGGAGGTGAAATTTTTCCTTTCGGTGAGGAAACCTTCAACTCTCTCACTATTTCATCTCCGGGGTGAAAAATTGTCTTAAGCAGTTAAGTGTATGATTCACCCCAGGTGAATTAACGACTCAACCCATCCAAATGTAGCCTCAGAAAGTCAAAAATTCACCCCTGAGGTGAATTAGGGAGCTTACCGCTCCCTCCCCTGATGTAATCTCTGTTTCCTGATAACACCATCAAAGTAAAAAAAATATGAATAATACCAGAACAGGGTTATGTCTGTTTCTCGTCTTTGCAAAGCCAACAGTACGACAACACGACAAAACAACTGCACTCCAATGTATGTAAACCCTGATAAATCAAGGTAAATAGAAAACAATAAAATTTCATTTTCTTGCAAGCCCGGTTTACCGGGCTTATCTTGGCTAGAGGCGGCATTAATGCCGCCTCTGTAGTTTTTTACGATTACAAGCACAAGAAACGAAATGAAAATCCGGTATACAATAATCGTTTCTTCTTCCACCAGTAAAAATTAAGAAGCCAGCCAATGTTACCAGACTTGTAACAGTTTCCCGATGGGCACAACACTATGTCAACACAGAGGGGGTGGTGGAAGATCCACCTACGCTAAGAAGCTACGGCGGGATATTCCTGCGTCTTCTGCGGGCTGAAGGCAGGGGGAGACCTCCCACTTCATTATTTCATTAATTGGAGATGAGCAGGAACACAGCCCCCCTGCTATATTCTTATATTCTACTTTTAATATCTGAATTCCTGCTTTTTCAGGAATTCTTCAGATCAATGCCATATCTATGCTAGCGCGGGGGCACTCGCAAATAACCATTATCTTCAATTATATTAATTTCTAAAAAGATCACTATAACCCTAATGACTGAACTCCAGAAAGCAGGGAAATCTATGAATACCATCTTTAAACCGTTTCTGATTCTGACTGTACTGATAACAGTGATTTCAGCCCAAAACCGCTCTCCATCATATGTTCCTCCTGCCGAGCCGATGGCAAAGCCCTATGCTGACGGGACATTTGAGAATGGAATGGATAGCTGGTTTTTCTGGACATTTGCTCCGAAACTGGGCAGCTTTGAAATCGTTGACTACAAACCTCACTCCGGCAATTACTGCGGAAGATTCAGGATTGATAATGTCGCCACTGAAATATGGCACGTGCAGCTTCAGCAGAAAAACTTTCAGATCAAGAAGAACAACCTATACAAATTAGAATTCTGGGCCAGAGGTGAAAATGGAGCCGGAATCCTGGAGGTCGTATTTATCAAGGGATCTCCTCCCTGGACATATTACAGCGGTAAGAAATTCAAACTTACCGATGAATGGAAACCTTACGAGATGTTATTTACCGCACCGTCTACAACAACCGATATCCAGATGAATTTTCAGTGTGCGCATTCCAAAGGGGACTACTTTATCGATGATGTAGTTATCACTGATGCCGGTTATCTGGATCTGAAGGAAGTTCCAGCCGACTGGTACGATAAAGCGGAACAGCGCATCGATTCACTCCGCAAAGGCTCGTTTTCGATAAAAATCACGGATGCCAAAAACACTCCGTTTAACGGAAGTGTCGAAGTACACCTGAAACGACATGAGTTTCCCTTGGGTACATGTCTCAATTTTGCAGGTGGTGATGATGAGCAGAAGTACAGGGCAACTGCACTGCGATTTTTCAACAGTGGTGTTTTTGAAAATGCGTTAAAGTGGGAAGAGTATGAACCTCAGAAGGGTGCTCCAAAAACCAAAGTTATCGATGAGTATCTGAAATGGGGTGAAAAGAACAAATTCCCGATACGTGGACACACACTTGTCTGGGGTATCGAAAATTACGGCTATCAGAACCACTGGGCCAGACAGGGAAGTGATCAGCAGCTTCGTGATGCTATCAAGGAGCGAATTACCCGTGATCTTACCCTGTATAAAGGAAAAATACTGGAATATGATGTATGGAATGAGCCGGTACATGAGACGGCGCATTTCCATCGTCTGGGATACGATATCCTCGACTCATCCTTTGTATGGGCACATCGCGCAGACCCCGGAGCAAAGCTTTATATCAACGAGTATTCTATCATCTCAGGTGGTGATGCCAAGATTTACAGGGATATGATCGAGGGTTTACTGAAAAGAGGAGTTCCGGTGCACGGTATCGGCGTACAGGGGCATTTCCAGGACCGGGCGAATCCTCTGGACATTGCCGCAAAACTGGACTACCTTGCGGAAATCGGTTTACCGATAAAGGTAACCGAGTTTGACATGAATGTACGTGCGATGAATATTTCCGAGGCAGACCAGGCCAAGGAATACGCGAAGGTTCTCCGTACCTGCTTTTCTCATCCTGCAATCGAGGGATTCCTGTTCTGGGGATTCTGGGATGCGCGTCACTGGTGCCCCGGAGCTGGTTTGTATGATTTCGACTTCAAGGCCCGTCCTGCAGCAGACACCGTGTACAATCTGATTCATAATGTCTGGTCAACCCATGATACCCTGAAAGTCGGCTCCGATGCCAAAGTCAATTTCAGGGGCTTTTACGGCGAGTACGACATTGTAATCAGAGATCAGAAAGGCAAAAAGATAAAGCAGGAACAGTTGTTTTTTGGGAAGAAAGGGGAGCATGTCCATACAGTGTCAATCAAGAAATAATAAGAATATGGCAGAGGCCGTGTCTTGCTCGCCTCCGCGAAGCCTTAAGGTTGAGTAGACCTGTTTTCGTGAAGTCGCCAGTGTTACGGCCAGGCAAACTTACCCCCGTTAAAGCTACGGCGGAGCGGGGGCCCCTAAAACCCCCGCTGAAGGTAACGAATCATTATCCATGCCGGAAGACCGTCATGGGCAGGACTTTCCAGGTGACAGTTGTTCATTACAAGCAGCATTTTCCTTTCTACGTTTTTCCTGCAAAAGCAGGAATCCAGAAATCATCTCAATCAATTTAATCACAGAAATCACAGTTCAGACTCTTATCTTTATCTCAAAAAACCTTAGTATCTATCTTTGAAACCTTAGTAGTAAACAGAAAAATCAATGACCATAACCTTATTACCTTATTAAAAGGTATGAAAAAAATAAGGTAATAAGGTTTGTACGTGTATTCAACTCTGCTACTACTAAGGTTTTTTCAGACAGATACTAAGGCTTAGCGAAAAAACATTTGAAGGCAGGGAATGTACGACAATACGACATTACGACAACACGAGAGCACGACAGGACAAGAGTACGAGGGTATGAGAGTACGACAGAAAGACAAAACGATCGCACGACAAATCAACAGCACTCTAATACATGTAAACTCTGATAAATCGGGGTAAATTGAAAACAATGAGATTTCATTCTCCTGCAAGCCCGGTTTACCGGGCTTATCCTGGCTAGAGGCGGCATTAATACCGCCTCTGTAAGACAACATGACAAAACAAGGGTAAATACCCAATCCTCATGCGGTTTTTGATAATCTTTTATTGTTTACGGTTACGAACACAGGAACGAAAGTAAATCCGGTATATAATAATCGTTTCTTCTTCCACCAGTAAAGGTTGAGAAGCCGGCTAATCTTGCCCGACTTGGTAACATTTTCCCGTAGGCCACAACTCTATGCCAACACAGAGGGGGTGGTGGAAGACCGCAGTCTTCTGCGGGCTGAAACCCCGCCTACGCTAAGAAGCTACGGCAGGGCAGGCAGGGTGAGCCTCCCACTATATAAACTCCTTTAATTCAA
Source organism: Fibrobacter sp. (assembly GCA_012523595.1). Taxonomy (NCBI): domain Bacteria; kingdom Pseudomonadati; phylum Fibrobacterota; class Fibrobacteria; order Fibrobacterales; family Fibrobacteraceae; genus Fibrobacter; species Fibrobacter sp. The sequence continues at coordinate 50,539 of JAAYIG010000164.1, read as the reverse complement.
TCGTTTCTGGATTTCCCTCCAGAGGAAATAAAATATCCGGTACAGCACCAGGCACTACTTTTTAAAATATTTAGAGAAATTTGGTGATATATTAACACTAATAAAAGCAGACACTGTCACTACCATAGATCCATCTGGCTGAGGGCTCAATCCAAAGCCACTAAAGCTTATAAACTTAACAAGGTTTGCCCATCATGAGAAAAATTACAGTCTGTTCAGCTATTCTCTTATGCGGTATTCTTTTCTTTACTGCAGCCCAGCAGATCTCACTGTCCGGAAAAATTATTGACAAACAAACCCGGGAGGGGATATCCGGTGTAATTGTAGCGATGAAATCCAGCGGGCTCTCGGATGTTTCGGGTCCTGATGGCTCCTTTGCCCTTGTTACCTCTTCTGCCACGAATCCTTTTCATCCAGGTAAAAACACCAATCCCTTTGTCATTAAAAACAATGCTCTTGTTTTTTCTTCCGGCCCTGATAATGAACAGCTCAAACGGGTGGAACTGTTTTCAATAAACGGTAAAAAGATCTTTACACTTCTACCGGACAACCCTGATAATAGCCATCAGACAGTCTCAATTCCCCAGTTAAGTCCGGGACTTACCTGTATAAGAATTGTTACCAGCCGCAGCACATTTACAGGTACACTCTTTTCCACCGGAACGAGTGTCAATTTCAAAAATGGTATGTTTTCTTCCGGCAACAGCACTCTGGCCGTGCCACATGCAAAGGAAGTAGCTGATATTTTCCAGGCATTTGATACTCTTATAGCATCGAAGGACGGGTACCTGACCGGAAGCTTTCCTGTGACCGGTGCTTTCCAGCAGGACATTATCATCGAGATGGAGAAAACCGGCTCTTATACAGAGATTCATCTTTTAACTGACAGAATAGAGGTATCCGGACCTGGTGCACTTGTTAACGGTACCGAAGTCACTGTGATGTCATCTGGGACTTACCATATAGACGGGCCACTGACCGACGGGCGAATAGTGGTGAATACAGAGGATAAAAATGATGTGATCCTTGTCCTCAAGGGAGTGGACATAGGCAACTCTTCCACCTCTCCACTGTTTGTCCAGAAAGCAAAAAACACGATTGTTGAACTGGCTGAAGGGACCGAGAACAAATTCAGTGATCCTCAAAACTACACCCTCTTTTTCGAAGATGATGAGCCCAAAGCCACAATTTACAGTAAAGATGATCTTGTTTTCCAGGGGAGCGGAAAGCTGGTTATCAATGCCAATTACAAGGATGCGATTGCGGGTAAAGATAAACTTACCATCATTGGAGGTAACTTTGTCATAAACTCCGCTGATGATGGCATAAGGGGAAAGGACAAACTTGTTATTCGTGGTGGAACTTTTGATATAACTGCAAGGGGTGATGGTTTAAAGTCCTCAGACAGCGGAAATGTGTCAACTGGAATTGTGTTAATCGAAGACGGTGACATAAAGATCAGAAGTAACGGGGATGGTATCGATGCAGCCAACTATGTGGAAATAAACGGCGGAAAATTTGACATAATTTCAGGTGGAGGCAGCGATACATTCAAAGATGGGAAGCAATACGACAGTGACGTAAGCGCAAAGGGAATAAAGGCTGAAAACAATATAGTCATTACAGATGGTACGTTTAACATTAACTCGGCAGATGACGGTATTCATTCGGACCAGCTTGCTGTAATTAAAGGCGGAGTATTTACAATCTCATCCGGTGATGACGGAATACATACGGATTCCTTGCTGACTATCGATAATGGGGAAATCAATATTGTAAGATGCTACGAGGGTCTTGAGGGGTTTGCGATGGTAATCAATGATGGAAAGATAACGGTTAATGCCTACGATGATGGTATAAATGTGGCACTGAAAAGTACCTCAGAAAACCCCGGTGGTGGTCAATTTGGCATCGAGCCAAGTTCGCATGATCATCTCTTGCAGATCAATGGAGGATACGTTGTTGTTTATTGCACCATTGGCGACTGTCTCGATTCCAATGGAGACATAGAGATTAACGGCGGTGTCGTGATTCTTCATGGACCCGATCCTAAAATTGGAGATGCACGTGTGGAGGGTCCTTTTGATGTGGGTTTCGATTTTTCCAATCCGAATGAGTACTACGTACTTGTAAACGGAGGATATGTCCTGGCCGCAGGCTCTGCGGCCAATTACCAGATGGCCTATCCACCAACTCAGAATTCAAAGCAGAACTGCCTGGTAGCTGCATTTAATGAGACGGTTAATGTTGGCACCCCGATAAGTCTCAGGGGATCAAACGGCGAAACTGTCTTTACGTTTGAACCAGCCACAAACTACCAGTATGTCGTTTTTTCATCGCCCGATTTGACTGCCGGCACCTATACTTTCTACTACGGCGGCAGTGTTTCAGGCGGGACAAAGGAACATGGGATATACAAAGGAGAAAGCTATTCACCCGGCACCGCGCTTGCAGACAACTTCCAGGTGTCATCGAGGATAACCTCAATTGGAAGAAGATTGAGTAGTGGGTTTGGTTTTTAAAGAAAGAATGACTGGATGCCTGTTTTCACAGGCATGATGCCCTGAGGGGGCAAATGTTCATTGCAAGCGACACTCTAACCTCCACGTCATTCCCGTGAAAACTGGAATCCAGTATTGACATATCACAATCCCTGGATGCCTGTTTTCACAGGCATGATACCCTGAGGGGGCAAATGTTCATTGCAAGCAACACTCTCACCTCAACGTCATTCCCGCGAAAAAAACCTACTCTCCAATAAACACTTTCCCTGCAACAGACGTCTTCCCACTCTGAATCCGGCAGAAAACCAAATTTGTCCCGAGCCTATTCATCCTGTCAATTGGCAGATGAAATGTCGAAAGACCAGGACCCGCAATTCCAAGATCAAATTCAGACAGAACCGCCCCATTCAAAGTAAAGAGAGAGCCGCGGATCCGTTCTTTTGACATAAGGTTGAGGGTTATGACAAGTTTTCCATTTCTCAAATTCGCCGAGAGCAACGTCCCGGGATTCACCTTCGCCTTTACCCTGTCCCTTTTTACTGCAATCTGTTGAGATGCAAACGGGTCATTTGACTCATCCCACTTTCCCCCGCCGGCTAAAACCGTGTACATGGAATAATGAGTCATTGTTTCAAAAATCGTGAACTCTGAAGTTGAGATACAGTTATGATTATCCGCGAACTGACGCTCTACCGGCAATGCGGTCAATGCCGGAACTGTTGTGCCGGCAGGGGAAACACCCGGGCCGAAAACCGTTATACCCGGTACCGGAACTCCCCAGCTTTTACTTTTTGTATACCAGCTCTGCCTGTCGTGGGGATTGTGGACCTGATGAAAGCCAAGACCGGTTACGTAACTGATCCCCAGCGGGTTAAGCCCCAGAATATAGTCCATCAGATTACACGCCGCATCAAAATATGACTGCTCGCCTGAGAATCTCCAGTAAAGCAGTGGTGCGCAGGCATAGCTGGGCTGCCTGACATTATGACCCCACGAGGTTCCAATCGGATTGTTACCCACAGGATACGCATACCTCCTCAGCTCAACGATATTGGAATCCGCACCGGCCTTCAGTGCATTAGTAAACTTTGCAATAACTTCCGGATCAGTAACCCTTGTCTTCTCGACCATGTAAGAGACCATATACCCCGGATTATCAAATGCACTGTTGTTAAGTGAATACCCCAGCGTTCCTGTCACGCACAAAGGATAACGATCCACAGTACTGACAAGTGATTTGACTTGTTCATGGGCTGCCTCATCACCATCGTAGAGATATTTCTGGATATAATAATAAAGCTTCTCGGGGTTGCCCCATTTTTTTGTGCTGATGTAATTAAAGGTACGCTGGGCCCGCTCGGCAAGCTGCTCCGCGCGTGCTTCATTATAGGGTTTTAAAAGCCGTGCAAGGTGCAGAAACAGTCCCGGGGCCACTGCGGCAGGGCGATCATCGATAACTACGGTGCCATAACGGTGCTTATCAGCTATATCGTATGGCGCCCCATCTGCATACCCTTTGGTTTCTGTTCCAAAATGGATACTTCCGTCCTCATTCTGCAGGTACTCCCATGCAAGTGTCCCCCATTCCGCCTCATCGATAATATCCGGAATCCCGTTGCCTTTACCCAGGATATTAAAGTTTTCATCAAACTTATCCGGGATATTAAACTGGTCATCCACAAAGAGATCCGGAAAAGCCTCGTAAAGCATCAAATTGATTACCGGGTTTGCCATGTGATAGGCCCGGCGGTCCGTGTCGCCGGCATCATGGTAACCTCCATAAACGGTCATCGTGGGCTCGTCGCCTGTCACTACAATATTGGCTTCCCCAATCGGACCATCTACATCATAGATAAGCGTATGACATGCCTTCTGCCGTATATTCCATCCATAGGGCTCATGTATTGGACATCCGCACCTCTGGTAATACTGACCGCGGAACATTATGTGCGCCAGACGGCGTGAAAAGTCACCGCCGACACCAAAGGGATAAGAACAGCCGTAGCCGTCAATTGCAATCTTGTACGGGCCGCCCTGTGGAACCGAAGAGAGGTCTATTTTATAGACAAAATCACCCGAGGTCCGATCCTCGCCAACCTCGGTAAGGGTTCCCTGCGCCACTACTTTATTTGTATATACTTCGAAGACCTGATAGGCAGGAAGCGTACCGCTTATCTGCCTGCTGCCGCCATCCCCGAGCCAGATGGCAAAATAGGCATAATTACTCTTGCAAAGAGCACTGTAAGCAGCCTGGTTTGTTTTAATTGACTCACAGAATATTTTGTGATCGTCAAATACGATACTTGTATCTCCATGGGGCGTCTCAATCTCATAAGTCGTTCCATTGACTAACTGCGGGACTGTAAGATAGATATGGTAATCACAGGCATTTGCCTGCATGACATACCTGTTTATTGCAGTTACTGCTTCACCATTGACCTTCCATTGCGATATATCAGAGATGCTCACAGCATTTGCATTGAGAGCGGTGTTGTGAAAAAAGACAACCAGGACATTATTGGAAGCAGTGCGTACCTCTTTAAGAGTAAGCGCTGCCTGAAGTTGCACCAGTCCACACAGAATAGCGGCAATTACCAGCCTCTTTTTCATAAAATCTCCCTTTTCTCAAAAAGTAAATACCTCTTTAATATATACTCCTGTCGTTTATTTTACCATTTCATATCGCTCCTTTATCGCGAAAGTCTTTTATTTCTTATTGCGCGCTATTCTGTCTCGCGAAATACCCTGAGTTGGTGCAACTATGAAGATATTAACTGTTATAATCTTTTACTTTTAATAATCGTACCAGCCGGGAACTGCTGAAAAATGACTAATACACCAAACGATTACAAATGATCTTCCATTACGTGGCGCCTTTTGTCGTACCCCGTCCCCTCACTTCCCCACATACACCCCACTACCCACACCCTTCCCACCGTGCACCTTCTTCACAAGCTCCCCCGAGAGCGTAATAACTCTTGCCGGGTGACGATTGCTTGTAAATTGACGGCAAGTCAGGGGCCCGGTTAATTTCCATGCAGAAACCTGCTTTGATACCGGGTAAAGATGTGTCCCTTTCACGGCAGTCGGGTTGTCCGCCAGTTTTGCCACCTCACTGCCTGCAAGGAGCACACATCCCAGACCGAAATCATCGAAATCAGGGATAATATTCCTTGACGGGGTTACATTTGTTACACCGGCGCCGTTGTCTCCGGGGGAATCACCTGTTCCCTGCACATAACCCAGCCTTCCATCTGGGAAAATCGCACTATCAGAGATTGCTTTCCAGGCCTTGACAATCACCGGCATATACTCTGTTCTGGAAAGCACTCCATTGTTTACTCCCCAGGCAAAACCGTAAACAAAAAGCCCTGTGCCGGTAATCTCCGGACCGCCGAAATGCTCCGGATCGGCCAGGTTTTCATTCCAGAACCCGTCATCGCGCTGCACAGAAGCAAGCGCTCCTGCCATCTCTGTGAAAATATCCAGGTATTCTGTCCTGTAAGGATCTGTATCCGGAAGTTCGCTTAATACGCGTACCAGTGCGGCAAAGACCCATCCGTTGCCCCGTGACCAGTAGATATTTTTCCCTGAAGAGGTCTTCTGGTTTTTAAAGGAAGCATCCCTCCACCAGAGTCGGTCAGTTTTATTATAGAGCCCCAGGGTTGTTTTAGGATAGTTGTAAAGCCTGTACATCTTGTCAAAATACCGGGTATCACTGTACTGAACACCCAGTTTTGCAAATACCGGCATCGCCATCTGAATCGCATCAATCCAGGTCCAGTGGTTATCGCTTTCTGAGATCACCATCCTGTCGATACAAGTCTTTATATTGGAGATACGCTCCTGCTTCTGATCCATCCTGTAGAGATCTATATATATCTGCCCTGCGCACTGGTTGTCCGCATTGGTGGTTGTTGTCCCGCTTCTCATGTTCCAGCCATGAAATTCTCCCCAGTTTACGGCATGATTCAGAGCTGAGATATCCTTACTTAATTCATAATAAGCCATGCTTCCTTCGTAATACACTGCCCTTGTCCAGATATTGCTGGGACGGTTACCCACGAGGCAACTGTTGCAGGGGTCAGGCCATTTCTGCATGAAATAGTCATTGGCAAGCTTCATTTTACTTATAATTTGCTCCTTTGAGGGCAGCTCCTGGCCGATAACAGAAGAAAACAACAGGACAGTACACATAAGAACAACGCCTGCCATAAAATATTTCATCAAAACTCCTCGTTTTCCGGGTATCATTTTTTGCTCCACCTACACATAATTATGCACCTTTTTCAAACAGTTGCACAGCAGATTCCATCTTTCCAAAATATAACTGAAATGAGGGTGTTTTTTCATCCTCAATTGATTTCTATCGACCGGATGGTCTACAGTCCCCTATCCTTTGTATCCATCTTTCATTTGCAGGGAGCAATGTAAAATTTATAATAAGTATATTAATTCACCCGATAGCTTCATCTTTTTTGCAATTTCTAACTGATAATCGGGTTTTTTGCATAGATTTAAAAGGTTTGGGGGTTGTCCTTGACGCGGGTTTTCTTTTTAGGAAAGACCGTGACGGGGGGAAGGAGTGTCTTCAGGCATATTTTAAACAAAAAAAAATAGAAGATTTTAAGATTTCACAAGATAGGTTTGGAATTAAGAAAATCAGGACTCACTCACTAAGGAGTTCATTTTTCCCATTAATTGAAATTTGGAATTGACATTCATTAGTTTTCATCAACCGATATATTATGGAGATTATCACAATTTTTACTATCAATTATCATTTGTTTATTTTACTTTCTTGAGGGGATGTTCATATCCAAGATCTTTTTCTGACTATTGAATGTAAGAATATTAGTAATAAGAATGCAATCGTTCTATTATCCCATGTGGCAAAGGAAGCTTTAAGAGATACAGAGAGTTTTTTGAAAGGTTCAACGTGCCAGTATTTCTCTTTGCAGATTTGGATGTAATTATACGCGATTTCGACAAGATTACACCATCTGCTGAAGCAAACAAACTACGAGAAGAATTGATTGTCATGGTAGATAAAATTATTGATGACGCAAACAAGTTAAAGCCGATCAAATCCCACCTTATTAAGGAAGAAAACAATGAGCCTGCATTTTCGTGCAAGCCCGGTTTACCGGGCTTATCTTGACTAGAGGTGGCATTAATGCCGCCTCTGAAGAAACCAGCTTGACTTACCCGACTTGCAACATTTTCTCGCAGGGCACAACACTATGTCAACACACAGGGAGTGGCGCCTGCCTTCACTAAGAAGCTACGGCGGGCTAGAGGAAGACCTCCTGCACATTATCTCTTAATGCAATAATTGTACTTCGCAAAAGTTATCTTTACACAGAACGTTTTTTCTGAGAAAATCCGATGAAATAAATTCAATACTGATTCCGATACCGACCCCGATCTGGAAAACAACGGTCTAAATTTGTGAGTTTTTATCAGGTCATAACCACACACACCTTAAAGGAGTATTAATAAAATGGACATCCCAAGAATATTCAACATTTCCGAAAGTGCTCATCGTATCCATAACCCCTTCACTCCCAAAAAGCTGGCAACTCTCGGCTCTGCGCTGCGTCTGAAAGCAGGAACCCGAATACTTGATTTAGGCAGCGGTTCGGGAGAGATGCTGTGTACCTGGGCACGTGATTACGGTATTTTCGGCACAGGTATCGACATGAGCCACCTGTTCACAGAACAAGCGAAACTTCGCGCTGAAGAACTTGGTGTCGCCGATAAAGTCAAGTTTATCCATGCCGATGCTTCCGGCTATGTTTCCAAAGAAAAAGTCGGTGTGGCATCCTGTCTCGGTGCCACATGGATCGGAGGAGGTGTAGCAGGTACCATCGATCTATTGACGAAAAGCCTGACCCCCGGAGGAATCATTCTTATCGGCGAGCCCTATTGGCGTCAGTTGCCACCATCAGAAGAGGTTGCCAGGAATTGCGATGCCAATTCAATATCCGACTTTCATTCCCTTCCGGAACTGATTGGATCTTTCGGCGATCTCGGTTACGATGTCATAGAAATGGTATTAGCAGACCAGGACAGTTGGGACAGATACGAGGCTGCCAAATGGTTTACCATGCGTCTATGGCTCGAAGCAAATCCCGATGATGATTTCGGGAAAGAGGTTCGGACCCTGTTGAACTCAGAACCCAAACGCTACGCGGCGTACACACGTGAATACCTGGGATGGGGTGTGTTTGCACTGATGAAACGGTGATTAGAATATCTTATATTGTATGCACCTGCACAGAATTAATTCCAGCAAGCCGCAAGGCATGGGCCGAATGCCAACAGGAAGTGGCCCCAGAGAGAAAAAGGGGATGCACTGACCAAGAAAAAAGATAAAAGTCGTGAGGTTGCGACAAGTGCATTTTCCTGGCCTCCCAAAGAATTTTAAAGGAGAAAACATGGAAAGAATTGAGAAGGTAAAAAGTCATTTTGAGGAAGAAGCAAACGAATTTGATCGGGTTATTTTAAAGTTGATACCTTTCTATGAGCAAATGATAGAAGCCTTGATCCTTTCGATTCCTTTTAGAAAAGATGATCCAATTAAAGTTATCGATTTAGGATGCGGGACAGGGACTATCGCGTGTAAAATAAAAGAGGCATTTCCCGGCGCTCATATTTTTTGTTTAGATATAGCAGAGAATATGATAAAGATGACACAGATAAAATTAGGAGGGGATAAAAATATTGACTATCACACAGGAGACTTTTACAGCTTTGATTTTGATAAGAAGTATGATGTGATAATATCTTCTCTGGCCCTGCATCATTTGGCGGAAGATGAAGATAAAAAAGCTTTTTATCAAAAGATTTATAGCGCATTAACAGACAGAGGCGTTTTTTATAATGCCGACGTGGTTTTAGGTTCCAACAATCATTTGCAAGAGCTGTATATGTCAAAATGGAAAGAATTTATGAAAAGAAATGTTCCTGTGGATGAGATTGAGAACAAGTGGATGATGAAATACAAAGAGGAGGACAGACCAACCAGTTTAATGAAGCATATTAAGTGGTTGGAAGAGATAGGGTTTAAAAACGTTGATGTGGTATGGAAATGTTATAATTATGCTGTTTATGGAGGGTATAAATAATTTCCAGAGAGAATATCATGCCACGGTTTGAGTGCCCAACTAGTAGCCTATAATGATATCATTTGCGGCATTTTTGGCTATATCTGGACGTTGTGTGAAATTCCTGGGGATAAGAATAAATCCAATATAAAGGTGATAATATGAATTATTCAATCAATTTTGCGAATATCTCTCGGTCAATATAAAGACCAGCTAAAAAAGAGAAGTTTCATCCCAAGCAGGCAGATCTTAAAGGACGAAGCTGATATTCATTTTAATGCTTTTCAAAAAGCTGATATTAAAAATCTTCAACAGCTATTTTCAATTATTAGCAACAAGAAGACAAAAGTTGAATTATTGAAAGATAAAGACATTTCAGAAGAATATTTAACCATTTTACTGCGTGAATTAAAAAGCATTCAATCAAAACCACTGAAGTTATCAGAGTTTAATTGGATTTCTCAAGATGTTATTAAAAAATTTGAAAAGGAAGGCATTTCAAATACAAAAGTTTTGTACGAAAGACTTGGCCGGGCATGTGATAGAAAGAAATTCCTAAATGAAACAGATATTGATGAAGAAAAAGTGATTGATTTGTTGAAATTAAGTGATTTAGTAAGAATTCAGTGGGTTAATTCAACATTTGCGCATATACTTTCAATTTCTGGATTTGACACAGTCAAGAAAGTGTCAATGGCTAATCATGATGATTTGTATAATAAAATTACCAAAAAAAATGAAGAGCTAAAACTGTATAAAGGAAAGATTGGTTTGAATGACATGAAATTATGTATCGAAGCCGCAAAAACGCTTCCTGTAGAATTAGAACTATGATAAAGATCACTCCCCTAGAACAATATTACAGGGTACAGGATGCACGATTGAAACACAGTTACGAATATATCGGTTTTCGGGATCATGAATGCCTTTACGCATAATACCCGATGAGCGCAGAACGACAATTAAAGACATTGCTCCATGCGGTATGAACTGTAGTGTCTGTTTTGCCGCCATGCGAAAAAAAGGGAAACACTGTCCGGGATGTCGTGGTGGAGATATTGATAAAGCCAAATCTTGTATTTCGTACCGGATTCGAAATTGCAACCGGTTAAACAGGAATGCCAAATATTGCTACTCCTGTGATATTTTCCCGTGTTTTAGATTAAAACAGCTCGACGTCCGATACCAGGAGAAATACAGTATGAGTATGATTGAGAATCTCAATCGTATTGAGCATGCCGGAATCCGTGAGTTTGTACGCAGTGAAAATGAACGATGGATTTGCACATCATGCGGGAAAAAACTTTGCGTTCACAATGCCAATTACCCAGATTGCGGACATCCCTGGCGTTAAAAGGTCAGAAAATTCTTCGGTATAGGGGGGAACATTGTACGTCACTGGGCTCGGGCTTAAATACATAAACCAATAAACACACACCGAAAGACAACTTAATGAGATCGGCAACCAAAATATATGCTGTACGACATGGTGAAACTGAATGGAACAAAATTGAAAAACAACAGGGACATCTCAATAGTAACCTGACAGATCTTGGCAGGTTACAGGCAAAAGCTATCGGTGATGGTTTGCGTAAAATACGTTTTGACAATTTTTACACAAGTGATCTTGGGCGTGCTATTGAGACATCAGAGATAATTTCAGGTATTATCGGGAAAGACTTTATCACTGATTTCAGATTAAGGGAAAGAAATCTGGGAATTCTTCAGGAGCTTACAAAAAATGTATTTCAAAGAAAGTATCCTGATGAATGGATAAAATTTACATCAAATGATCCTGAATATGTTTTACCCAATGGAGAATCAATCAGGCAAAGACATGAGAGAGCAATAAAGTGTATCGAAGAGATATCCTCACACAATTTAGATAAGACTATCTTAATCGTTTCGCATGGTGGAACTTTGATGAGTATGTTTCACAGGGCATTAAATTTACCATTGAACCAGAAAAGATCTTTCTCCCTGTATAATGGAAGCATAAACGTTTTCTCGATATCTGACAAAATGGAATGGAATCTTGAGGTATGGGGAGATACTCACCATCTGGAAAAATATGGTCTTGAGACACTGGATGACAATTAAAACAAAGCGGTGTTGCTCAGTGGTCGGCTAATTTTCATTGTCAATGGTGAAAGGTTTAATTAATGACAGGTAGAAATGAACCATGTCCATGCAGCAGTGGTTAAAAAAAATACAAAAAATGCTGTTACGATTTAGATCATACTCCTGATTCTGATCTGAAAGGTAATTTTACTTTTTCTTCCGGCAGTTATAATGGTCCTCCTTTAGGCTATTTCCCATCGATTTTATGTGAAAAAGAGATCTCTCCAGGTAAATTGGAAAAATATTCTTGTTTGGTCAATACAAACAAACACTTTGAAAATGAAGATGATGCTTCAGCATTTTCGGAATAAATCATTGAAATGGTTATATCCAAAAATTTATCACCTCGTGAATTCACACGAATACTTACTGAAGAAGGTTATATAAGAATTGATGATTTTACATTGAAGAGGATACTGAATAGTTTGTTTTAGTTGAAAAGGCTCGCCCAGCCGTTTGGAATCTTATGCAAAAGAAAGCCAGTTATTACAGAGTACAATATTTACAAAACAATAATTTCTAAAGATGCTCTATTAAGAGAAAACATATTGTAGTCGTAAATCTTCGATGTGCAGGAAATATGATTTGAAGAAAGTAAGACCCCGTTTTTTGTTTTCAGGCCCAGACACCCATTCTAAAAACAATAATTCTACATTACAAAGGGCAAATATCACATGAGAATATTGACAAGTATGGCGGAAATGAATTATATCCATTTGTATAAATGGTGCATGATATCAAGATCAAGCTTCCATGGGTACAGCCGGCCATCAACGCCAGCTCAGCATGGCATATACATTACTTGACATGCGAAATACACCATTTATTCCTTCTCGCTTCATAAACGCATATTTCTATCGGGACGTCCTAACGTAAATTGGAGAAAGCGTTCCTGTACAACAGATTTTTCTCATAAGAGACAGGCAAGAAAATAAAGGAATAAAGAACCAATTTAAAGTGATCAGAAGGAGTACAGTATGGAATACTTAGATCAAATAATTAAAATCAGCCTTTATAGCCCGGCTTCTTTTTTTATGTCTCTTGCATTACATTCCTTCTTAATTCTTTTTGTTGCAATACCTGTTTTGATGTTCTCACTGCATCCCAAAAAACGGGCCTTTAATGTCTCTATTACAGCCTCGTTATTCCCATTATTCTGTAGTCTGGCAGGATTCACAATTTGTCTTATACAAACATACAAGGATCTTCAACATTTACCCAAACAATTTATAGCTACAGCATATAAAAACCAAATGCAAGTAGTGTATTCTTCATTGTGGCCATCTATTTTGACTATTATTTTTTTGACTCTCTCAGGTTTAGCTTACAGATTTATTCCAAAGAAATCAAGTACAGATATGCAGTCAAAAGAGCAGGTAATACTAGCCTCCCGTGACACAAGGTTTCTTGGAGCATTAATTGACGGATTAATATTCAACCTTTCTTTTCTACCATTATTATTTGCAATTGTAAAGGGCAAATTCATTCAGAATATATCAATATTTCAACAAATCATTCTCCCTTCAGTCAGCATTTTGACCTTTATCACAATTAATGCTTACTTATTACATAAGAACGGTCAAACTATCGCAAAAAAAGTACTTGGAATTAAAATAGTTGACTACAAGTCACATACAATTGCGAATGTGTTCAGAATAATCTTTTTACGATATGGTTCTTTAGTGTTATTAAGTCTGTTATCAGTTGTTGGGAAGTTTTTAGGATTGATAAATCCCCTTTTTATTTTTGGGAAAGAGAAGCGATGTCTCCATGATCTAATCGCAAGAACTAAAGTTGTAAATACTTGAAAGGACTTTAAACATAAATCTCCGGCCTCTAAACTGGTCAATCTATCGCTGAATTGTATCTAATACAACTGAAGCTATAAGTTGTTTTGGTTCCAGCACTTTTTCACTGTCACATCTATCTGGTGCTTTATAGAAATACCAAAGTTGGACAGAACAGGCAGATTCATGTGGCGGGCGTGATGGAAGTCTGCTCTAACCAGTGCTTCCAGAAGTGAACAGGAACACTGTTCCTGCCTTATTTTGTAAATTATCTACATAATTTAGCTCAAACAATACCATGCAGAAGGGGAAATTCCCTTCTGCATGTATCAATAACTTATTTCAAGGTAATCGGCGTGAATTGTTTTACTCCCATGCCTGTAACATAAACAAAGTACCGGCCTGCGGAGATATTTGATAACGAGTAAGATGCCGCATCATTTGCCTTGTAACTGGCTACTACCTTGCCATTTACGTCCAATACCCTGACCTGCAGTCTGGAACCGTCAACCGGCGAGACGTTCAGGGTTCTGCCCTTTACGGATACCAGCGACATGCCGCCGCGGGTCGCTACTGAGCTGTGGCCGCGGTGTATTGATGTTGCAGTGTGTACCAGTTTAGCGTCACTGATATAGACGGTGCCTGTCGCCTGACCCAGATTGAACGCGAACTGTGACGACAGGTCGCTTGCGTTGCTCATAGTGAACACAAACTGGTATTCCTGATCGGTCGTGGTAAGGTCGAACTCCTTCTCGGCATAAGTTGTATAGGGGTCTGTTGCCATCTGGAACGAGACCTGGATCTTCCTTGCCGCCGATGCTCTTGCCTTGAAGGTAAGCTTGTACATCACACCTTCATCAAGAGCCAAACCGTACTGAACAAGCTGCGGCTGATAGGGTTCAGATCCGGTGGTGGTAACGTTTATCGCCGCGGTTCCGTTGCTTACGCTCGACGATGCCTGGGAATCACCCCAGTATTGACCCTGCCCCAGCTTCCATGACGAGTCATCACCTGTTGAGATAACACTGCTGCTCGGGAAGTTACCGTCCTTTAAAAGGTTGACCGTGCCATCCCCCGATTCCAACTGGAACTTCGCTGTAACGGTAAGGTCTTTGTTCATTGTAACGGTAACCGGGCTTGTAGAACCCGAGGCGTCACCCTCCCAGCCAATAAACTTATAACCGGTGTTGGCAGTGACTGTGAGCTGGACGGATGTGCCTTTGGCAAAGTAGCTGTTGTTCGGGTTTCTGGTCACCGTTCCCGCACCGTTTGGAGAAACGTTCGTCACAAGAGTAAACTCATCACCACCGCTGCTGCCGCCAAGAGTTAGAAGATTCTTTGTTACTTTCGCCGAGCCGTTGCCATTTGGCGAACCGGTATAGGATTCAACTTTCATCGCGACTTCGTACAACGGACAATCCATCATCTTCATACCGGCTTTGTCCCACGCATCAAAGTGCTTGGAAACGGAGATCATTCCTTTTGTTCTGTGGCTGCCGGTGCTCTTTGGAACGCTGAAGTACTGCTTGAAGTTGCCGTTGCCGGTCAGCATGGGCTGGTTGATCCTGTCGCAAACCCAAAATTCATAAAGAATACCATCGATTGTGCCCTCACCCTTTTTTTGGGCGTTGGTGCCGCCGGAAGCCGGGTTATAGCTGCCGCGGTCCTGAATAATGTAGTACTCAATCTGATTGGAGAAATTTGCCGGCACGCTTCCTGAGGGATAAAAAGCCCAGCCATATACGCCAAGCATTTTTACATTGTCGCTGGAAGTCCATGTCGCCTCAAAATCGAGAGTTATGTTACCGATCGATTTGGTAGTTGTGGTGCTTGATTGTCCCCATTTTTTACCGGCGCGGAAAAGAACATTCTCCGTACCGCTCCACGTAGCCTCAAACGTCCCCCCATTGGGGTTAGTGCTGCCTCCTGTGATCTTCATGCTGACATTTCCTCTGTTGTTCTGACTCCAGAGTTCATAGTCAATACCATTACAATTTCTTATTGTACTGGTAGTAAACACATCGCACTGCCCCCAGGCCATTGAAGACCCGATAGCCAGTAACGCAAGCGCCACGGCACATACTTTTTTGATACTCATACAACCCCCCAAACAAAAAAGATTTATGATACACTTATTGTAATGGTCGCAAACAAACGCGGCCATTACCTATGGCTAAACTAACACCTGAACCGGGCTTTGTGTTGTCAATTGAAAACACCATTTGATGCATTTTTAAAGTAAATTACATGTACCTGAAGCATCATGTCAAAGAACATCGAACCAACACTGAAAGAGTATACAAATGAAGATAGGTTCCGAAAAGATGTGAATGCAAGATCAATGTTGCTGTCAGGCTTGCCTGAATGCATAACGATTCGCTATCTTCAACTGGATAAAATGATTCTACATCATTTGCCAGAACCGCTAAGCGAAACAAATCAGGATGAGAAGACCTGTTCCGGAAATACATGAACATGAATGATAACATTTATTAAATATAAGGTGATTTTTCTGAAAATTAATAGATATTTGTATAGACTTCACCGTTCTATTCACCAAGGAGCAAATCGATACAATGCTATTTAAAGCTCTGCTGTTCAGTAAATATTTCCAACGCTTTTATTGCAGGTGATATATGGATTTATGCGAAGACTCGAACATCCGGCAGTTTCTCAGGAGTTCAAGACAGTAATCATTTAAAAATCACCCTGGATAGTTTGAAAATTGAAAACAACAATGTTGAAATCGCTTACTTTTCCATTGAAGATACTCTTTTCTGGTGATTCAATCAAAATTACAAACAATAATGAAATGTTTACATTTTTCAATACCTCCTGGACAAGTAACCATTTTTTCTGCGAACCACCACCAAGTTTCAACATCTGTTCAACAACAGGATACATTAGCAATGAGCCCAGAAAATTTATTACTTACCAGTATTTTCCCTCAAAGGGTTCAGAATGATATTATTATGACAGCAGTTTCGGTTTATGTAAAAGGCGGAATGATTAACAAAGCTGAAATGGTTCAGGTTGATGAATCTACCGCTAAAAAAGAGATGGAAAAATTAGAACCAGTTGATTAAACAACTGCAGAGAGATTTCGGAATATTACAATAAAGACGCCACCCCAATAATGCACTTATATTATGTCAAATCTCCGGTTTGCATACATTAGCAGCCGCAGGCGTTACCGCTGCTTCTAATTTCAGCGCAGCACATAATTTATTTTATACAAATCAACTCCTAATCTGTAAATAACAGGAAGGACAGATGCAAAGAAACACTATACTATCGATTCTTGTTTTATGTATCGCTATAGCGGCCATTATTGCTGCGTCGACAGGGATATTCTCTTCGGGAGGACCCGGCCCGCATGATTTCACATCTATCCATGGCAAAGTTGTAAAAATCTATGGTAAAGGTATATACCAGAACATGTCCGCAGAACTGGTACCTCAGGGTATTGCACAGGACTATGTTACTCTCTTTATCGCCGTACCTTTATTGATAGTTTCGCTTCTTATTACTCTCAAAGGTTCATTAAGAGCCCGTTTTGTGCTCTCCGGCGTTCTGGGATATTTTCTGGTGACATATATGTTTTATATTGCGATGGCTGCATTTAATCCGTTTTTTCTGGTGTACGCATTTCTTCTGGGCACTTCATTTTTTGCTTTATCGTTATCCCTTATTTCAATTGGAGTGGACAATCTGCCCGCATCATTCCGCCCGGGTGCACCTGTAAAATTTGCCGGTGGATTTCTCATTTTCAATGCAATTGTAATTGCACTGCTCTGGCTGAGCATTGTAGTACCACCACTGCTCGATGGCAGCATATACCCCTCATCTCTCGATCACTATACGACCCTCATTGTCCAGGGCTTCGATTTAGGTCTGCTGTTGCCATTAGCAGCAGTATCCGGAATTCTATTGATTCGCAGAAGACCATGGGGGTTTCTCATCGGGCCAGTATATCTGATTTTCCTCTCACTACTGATGTCAGCACTTGTTGCAAAAATCATAGCGATGGGACTTCAGGGGTATAATATCATACCTGCAGTATTTATAATCCCTGTATTCGCACTCGTATCGATGCTCTGTTCGTATTTGCTTTTATCAAATATCAGCCGCAGCACCAAATGATAAATATTAAGTTTTGTGATGAGTGCTCACTTCAACTGTGTTCGGTGAGCACTTCTGCCGGCAACGCGGTTGGGATGATTTCCGGATTCCTGCTTTCGCAGAAATAAAGTTGAGGGAAAAGTGCAGCTTGTGATGAAATCAATCCGCAAGCAACACCCTGTTTTTCAAAACTACTCTTCCGGCCTTCTTTACCTCCAGAAGATAACTTCCACCTATCAGTTCCGAAGCCAGAGGCAAAACAGCCTGACCAGTAAGATTTTTTCTGAAAACGAGTTCCCCTTTCAGGGTGTAAAGTGAAACCATAAGATTGATTCCTGCATTACCGGTTGTTCTCAGAATGTTATTATTGATAGATACACTGAAACCGGCTTTCCCCTCAGGAATATTTGCGGAAACCACCGGATTCACAGTCAGTTTAAACTTCTGCGTACTCTTGCATCCCTGATCATTGGTATAGGTTGCTGTATATTCACCACCCTGATCAACTCTGATATTTGTCAAGCTTACTTCTCTGGTTGATGCGCTGAAGCCACCGGGTCCGCTCCAGCTCCATGATCCGCCGCTTGTGGGATGTGGACCGAATTTTACTGAAGAACCGGCATTTACTGACTTTTCAGCTGTCTGCTGCCAGGCCTCTGAGTTTATCTGAATATGAGGCGTAATGGAGGAGGGTGTGCAGGGTTGATCAGAACAGGATGAAGGTTTGGGGAGCTGAGAACGTAAAGAAGAGATTGTGTTTGCCCAGTTTGAGGCCGGGTTTACCTGTGCCAGTCCAAGAACCCCGTCATTAATGCGATTCCGCAGATTGTTTATATCATCCCAGCGCGAATCGTGCCCTGTTCCGGCCCCTCCAACCCCGTAACCTGCATCTGCAAAGATTGGTTTTCTGAAAGTCCTGTATGTCCATGCCCACTTGGGAAGGCTTGGTGACCAGGAATCACTTATAAATTCTGTATCCCCTCTGCTGCTTCCACCCGATGTATGGATAAAGGAAAACTGATCCATTCCAAGAGCCCCATACCAGTTCTTCTGCCATGTTGTATCACGCCATGGAGAGATATCGATCGAAAAGTAAGCTGAGGGGCAGTTTGACTTTATGGTGGAGATCATATCTTTCATCAGTTGACCGGCTTCCTGATAGCTCAGACCTCCTCCCTCCTGCATGTCCAGAGTATACTGCGTAAAGTCTGCTTCCATCAGCCATACACTCGGCTTATTTCCCATTATGTTATTGACTCCCCGGGCAAAATCAGCGTAGATATTGAGAATCTTTGCCCTGTTCTGCCGGATATACTTTGCGCCTCTGCGGCAGAGATTGTTGTTTTCATCAACGTTGCAGTCCTGAAGGCCCATGTCGCGGCGGGCGGCAAATGCGATGATATATGTGTGGTTTACCGGCACCTTGTTGTTGTTACGGCACACCTCATAGTATTCTCCTATATTAAATGTCTCAGAGGTGCCAATCCAGGGCCCGGTAAGATAATCAACCTGCTGCATCAGAGCATTGTTGTTTCTGGCCTTTTCCCAATCAGTACCGAAATGAAACCTGCAGTCCGGAAAGATATTCTGACCATTTACGCTTATACAGAGTGATAAAAGAAGGAATGGTATAACCCTGGTAATCATAACTGCCCCTTTTTAGTGTGCACGATATTATTGATAATATATTGATTATTGGGGCTTATTTGTTAGTTATAAGGAAGAAAGTGTTTACCTCTGGGGAACAACTCATTATACAGAAATGAAATACCCCGGCCTGAACAGAAATCAGGTCGGGGTATTTTATGGCGGAGAGGCAGGGATTCGAACCCTGGGTACGGGAACCGTACACACGCTCTCCAGGCGTGCCCCTTAAACCAACTCGGACACCTCTCCGCAAATTTTGATAAGTCTTTAAAATAATTTCCGGTAAACGTGCAGGTGTAACTTTCAGACAGGAAGTCTTTTCTATTATGTCATTTATATATTTCCCCATTCAGCCGAAATGGAAATCACATACGTTTGCCTCTTCTCCCGCTGTTGCTCAAACGTATATTTAGTTCTGTACCAGAATTTCCTGCGTTTTCCACCCGGGTAATTCCGTTACAAACTGTAACTTCCCCAATTAAAACAAGAAATTGTTTTCTTAATCAGGTTAATAAAATGAGATAATACATCTTTAAATTAAACCAGATTAATCAAAGGTAAAAAAATGATAAAATTACCCCTCATCTTTCTTCTTTTCTGCCTGAGTACTCAGGGCCAGGAAAAACCTTCAGGCACAATCACTGAGGAACCTGAAGAGATTTTACTGGAAATTGATGCCGATGCCGATACAGAGCCAGTGGCTGAAACAGAGGAGGATTCCCTTCCCCCGATCGAGAAAATGCCTGAGCTTTTGACATTTATAGAGGCGGATTACCCTGCTGAACTGGTGAAAAAGGGGATCGAGGGGGCTGTTTTGCTTGAACTGCTGGTAAACGAAACCGGTGGTGTCGACAGTGTAACTGTGTTAAGAGGATTGGATCCACAGCTTGACAGCAGCGCGGCAGCGGCATGCAGGCTTTTCAAATTTACTCCTGCAACCGCCGATGGAGACAGTGTCGCTGTGCTTCTCCAATACGAGTACCGCTTCAGTCTTCAGGAAGCTGTAGACTCGATTCCTGAAACCGTCAATTTCCTGGGAAAGATACTTGAAAAGGGCACCCGCGCCCCTGTTGCCGATGCCATGGTGGTTCTGACTTTCAATGATACTCTTTCAGACAAAACTCTTCCTCTTCCCTTCAGAGAGTATATAAAAAAGATTGCATCAATACCCGGGCAGCGGCTGGAGGAAGGCAAGCTTGTAACTGAATCTGACTCTCAGGGTGTTTTCCGTTTTTACAGTCTTCCTGCCGGTACTGTAGAAGTTTCGGTTATTGCCTCAGGATACAGTTCCTCCGGAACAAAGGAGACAATAACAAAAAATGAGGAGCTTTCTGCAAATTATTTCATCGAGCGCCATTCCTATTCCGACTATGAGATAGTGGTATATGGGCAGATAGAGGAAAAAGAGATCAGCAGGCGTCAGATGTCAATTCAGGAGGTCCGCAGGATACCCGGACTTGGAGGTGATGCGATCAGGGTTGTACAGGCGATGCCCGGGGTGGCGAGGCCCTCTTTTGGATCCGGTGATATCATAGTCCGGGGGGCGCCATCATGGGATTCACGGTTTTTCCTTGACGGAGTGCAGCTGCTTTCACTCTATCATTTTGGAGGTCTCAAATCTATTTACAATTCCGAAGCTCTTGAATCGATCGATTTTTATCCGGGCGGATTCGGGACACGGTACGGAGGAGCAATAGGGGGAGTAATAGAGATAAACGGCAGAGCGGCAAAATCCGACAGATTTCATGCACAGGTGGATGTCAGTAATGTCGACGGGTCATTTCTGGTAGAAGGTCCGGTAAACGAGAATGTAAAAGTGCTTCTTTCAGGCCGTCGCAGCTTTATTGGTGAGATTCTGGGTCTGGCCGCGAAGATGGCAGAGGACCAGTTTCCGGCAACACTCTCACCTTTTTACTGGGATTACCTGTTAAGAGCGGATGCCGGTTTGCCGTCAAACCACAAACTCTCTTTCACTCTTTTCGGCTACCGTGACAGCATGGGAATAATCTACCCTGATTTGCGGATCGGCTCAGAGGAGGTTTCCGAGGCCAGGGACAGACTTGGGATGAATCTTTCTTTTCATACCGGAATCCTGGGCTGGGACTGGACACCTGACAATAAGTGGAAAAATTCTTTCCGATACAGCCTCAGTTACGGCATTCAGAGAGTCTCAGTTTTCGGTATCATGCGTCAGGATGCAGATATGTTGACCAGCTATTTCAGGGATCAATTGACTTATACATTCAACCGGCACTGTGCTTTAAACATTGGAGCAGACATTCAAAATATCTCCTATGACATGGAACTTGTCATTCCCTCTGCCAATGGTCTGTTTCAGAGAGATTCCAATGAAAACTGGCATTTCGGAGTAGTTGGGGCATACCTTAATCTCGAATGGAAACCCATCGATGAACTGCTTATCATTCCGGGAATCCGTTATGATTATTTCCCGGAGCTTATATATGACGGATCGATTGTGCCTGAATTCTGGAGTTATCAGGGATTTAACAACAGCAGGGGTTACAGCGGTGAGCCCTCAGTGCGTCTGAATGCCAGGTATGAGGCATTAAAAAATCACACTTTCAAAGCCGCAATCGGCAACTACAGCCAGACCCCCCAGCCCATGGGTCAGGTAATACACCAGAAATGGGGTGTCCCATCAATGCCGGCAACCAAAGCTGCACACTATGTTGCCGGACATGAGTGGAAGATAACAGATCTTATCAACTCGGATCTGCAGTTTTATTTCAATAATCAGTGGGACATTCCAAGGATGGCGGAAGGAGCCGAAATCGCAAAGTCTGAGAGGCTCTGGTACAGTAACGGCAGAGGCCGGATGTACGGTATGGAACTGATGCTCAGGCATTTACAAAACGAGAGGTTTTTCGGTTGGATCGCCTATACTCTCTCCAGAAGCGAACGTTATGATCGGTCTGAAAAAAAGTGGGTACTGTATGGAAAAGATCAGACCCATAACCTGCAGATGCTTGGGAGCTGGCATTTAAAAAGAGAATTCGATCTCGGTTTCCGTATGCGGTTTGTCAGCGGTGATCCGACTACCCCCATTATCGGGGTTATCGAAAGTGAAAACAGCAACTATTTTTTCCCTGAGTATGGAGAGACAAACTCCTCCCGTGTAAATCCTTTCTTCCAGCTTGACATCAGGCTTGACAAAAAACTGGTGTTTGATAAATGGATGTACTCTTTTTATATCGATCTTCAGAATATCAGCTGGTTTCTATACAAGAGTCCGGAGATGGAGTTTTACAACTACGATTATACGGAAAAAATGACATTCAGCATGTTTCCCATGCTGTCAGCCGGAGTAAAAGCCGAATTTTAAGGGAGAAAAATCAATATGCTGAGACTTATAAGTATTCTTATGCTTCTTTTCCTGGGATGTACCACTTTCCCGACAAAATACGAGAGGATCGAAGAGGACAAAGTCCGTCTTATCGATTTCATTTATGAACCTCCGGAAGCATCACCTGGAGACACGGTCAATGTCAGAGCTGTTTTCAGCGGACGGAAGGTCCTGCCTGAAGACCTCTCCTGGAAAATATCCTGCAAAGTACTGAAAAACTACCAAGGTGTCGACACAGCTCTCGATGTACGACCGCTTGAATACAGTGCTTCTGAGTGCTATTTCTCCGAAAATACATCGTGTATCTCCTTCGATATGGTCATACCCCGGAACATAATAAGGGAGAGCCCGTCTGTTCCTGAGAACCTGCTTTCTTTATTACCTGAAAAGTACCGGAAGATGATCCCTGATGAGTTTGCCAGACTTAAGAAGAACGATCTGCTTAATATGGTCGAAATGATGGCATCACAGATTAAAAAAGCCGATGAAGCGGCTCTGAAGCAGATATCTTCCCAGTACGACTCTATAATGGAGTTTCTTCCCCAGATGCTTCAATACCTGACCGTACAACTGAGAATTTTTGCAAAGGTAGATAACTGGCACACAATACAGAGTGATTATTCTGTCCGTTACAACAGCATCTTTTCGAGACTTCCCGGAGCTGATGTTTTTGTAAACACAAACCCTGTAATCGATTCTGTGGGAATTTACATGGTTGAGGGGAGGGGGCGGCAGTATTATGATCCCGCAGAGAAAAAGCACAAGTTTCTGAGACTCTACGGGCCTGATGATCCCGGCAATGTCATTCAGGAGGTATTAATTGACACAAGCAATACATCCTATTTCGTTGTCGCATTTACAAGTCGAAAAGATCCCGAGGTGACAATAGAGGGGAATCTCATGACGGAAGACCACTGGACCAGCTGGTATTACAAGCTCGATCCTGAGGAGACCGAAGGTGTTTCCCGTGATGATTTCATGGACATTGTCAGCATGGGAGATCCTATTTCTCTGTTTATCACCCCCGCCAGCAGGAAGATAAAAACATTTACCCTGTGGCTTGAGGTAACTGACAGACTGCTGAATGTAGTGAACAGGCCCCAGGGTTCAATGGTCAAAGAGGTAAGAGGCAAGTTCCGGTATAAGTAAGCTTACCAGGTTCCTGCTTTCGCGCGATGTAAAGATAAATGTATTGCTTGTAAAATTCATCTGTCACCTCAAGGATGTCATGCCTGTGAAAACAGGCATCCGGTTTCCTGTCTTCATCTCTTCTCATTCATCTCAGCACCCCCACATGATACTCTATCAGTCGCCTGGATTTCTGCTTTCGCAGAAATGACGTGGAGGTGAGGGTGTTGCTTGTAAGGAACACTTGTCGCCCCTGGGCATCATTACCTGTCTGGCACAATTTTCGCAGCTTCTTAAATGGCTTTATCACGCAGCTCCATTAAAAAAGGAAAAAATGTGGCAACGGACATTTCTGTTACAGAAAGGTTTCAAAAGGCCCTATTAGCCGTTGACAGGATCAGGGCAAGGGAGGTAATCGAGGAAGCGTCTCAGAAAAGCGGGCTGATAAGCAGCATTGAGGAGGTTATCGTTCCTGTTCTGGAAGAGATTGGAAAGAAATGGGAAAAAGGTGAAATAGCCTTGTCACAGTACTATATGAGCGGGCGTATATGCGAGGAATTAATCAGCAGGCTTTTCCCCTTAAACCACAGTAACATCTCATTTCAATCGAAGATTGCCATTGTTACGCTTGAGGATTATCATCTGCTTGGAAAGCAGATTGTTTATTCATTTCTCTACTCAATCGGATACAAGATCCGTGATTACGGGACTATGGTGGTTCCTGATCTGATAAAACGCTCTCTGGAAGATGACATAAGGCTGCTCCTGATCTCTGTGCTTATGCTTCCATCCGCACTCCGGGTCAAGGATGTCAAGCAGGGGTTTATAAAAGCCGGAAAAGAGGTAAAAATTGCAGTGGGTGGTGCGCCTTTCCGGCTCGATCCACAGCTATGGAAAGAAGTAGGCGCGGATATGGGGGGGCGGACCGCATCAGATGCCATAGATATTGTTTTACAATTTTTAGCTGAATCCAGTTGAGATCAGATTTATGAAACCCGAAATGACATCGATGCAAAGGTTCACTTCCGCAATAGAGCTTCAGGAACCTGACCGTATTCCACTGCTGTTATTGCTGTCACTGCATGGCGCCAGGGAATTGGGCTTGCCCATAAGGGAATACTATTCGCGGGCGGAAAATGTCGCTGAAGCACAATTACGCATGAGAAACAGGTTCCATCACGACTGTCTATACGCTTTTTATTACTCGGCAATAGAATTTGAGGCTTGGGGAGGGAAGGTTATCTTCAGAGAAAACGGACCGGCAAATGCGGGAGAGCCTTTTATCAGGGACCCCGGGCAGATTAACGATCTGGCGGTTCCGGTGATCTCACAGCAGCATTCCCTTACCAGAGTGCTCAAATCAATAGAAATCCTCAAAGCAGAAGCCGGCGATGAGGTACCCATTCTTGGGGTTGTGATGTCCCCGTTTTCTCTTCCGGTAATGCAGATGGGGTTTGGAAGGTATCTGGAGTTGATTTATGAAAACCTCGAGATGTTTACCGGATTGATGCGTGTCAATGAAGAATTCTGCGTTGCATGGGCTAATGCTCAGTTGAATGCAGGTGCGACTGCGATCTGTTATTTCGATCCGGTGTCATCAACGACGATTATCCCAGGGGAGCTTTATCTCCGTACCGGGTTTGAGGTAGCCCGGCGTACCATTTCCCGTATCAAGGGACCTGTCTGCACCCATTTTTCATCAGGGCGCTGTCTCTCTATTCTGGACAGGGTTTCTCTGACAGGAACAAAAGCCGTGGGGGTCGGCAGTGAAGATGATATAAGGAAAATAAAGGAGGCAACCAGAGGGAAAATAGCTGTAGTGGGAAATCTCAATGGAATCTCGATGCGCAGGTGGACCAGAGATGAAGCCGAATTAAAAGTAAAGCAACTGATCAGAAGGGCAGGGATTGGCGGGGGTTTTATACTGGCAGATTCCCACGGCGAGATTCCTCTTCAGGTGAAGGAGGAAACGCTTTCAGCAATCAGTGATGCTGTTTTCAAATGGGGACGGTATCCTCTGGACTGGATCTGAAAATGAGCGAGAAAGTTTTTATTTTTATCTGTGAAAATCATCTCCCGGAGGTCAAGGCTGCGGCAAAGACGGAACAGCTTGACGATGTGGAAGTTGCCCGGCTCCCTGTATCATGCCTGTATCCCATGAAAACCGGAACCGATGAAATCATCAGGACTATCAGGGAGCAGGCTGGGAGTTCTGATTGTATCTGCATTTTTGACTATTCACTAAATGTAGAAACAGGAACCGAACTGGAAAAGCAGTGCACACTTGTACGGTTGTCAAGCTGCTTTGAGCTGTATACTTCCCCTGAAGTCATTTCAGATTACCTCAGCAAAGGCTTTTATCTGATATCATCCGGTATGCTGTCCAATTGGCGAAAGAATATGGAAAAGCTGAGACTCAAACGGGATACAGCCCGGGAGATGTATTCTCAGTCAATCAAAAAACTTTTATGGCTGGATACCGGAGCAGGCGAAAACGCCCAGGAAGAGATGGAGGCATTTTCCGCTTTCCTTGACATTCCATTTAACAGGGTTACTGTTGGTCTTGGCTATACCCGTCTCTTTTTATCGAAGATAGTTCTGGAGTGGAGGAATAGAAAGGAGAGGAAGAGAAATTCTGAGGATCTGGAGTATCGCGAACGGCAGATCGCTGATTTCGCCATGGCACTGGACCTGATAGGTGAGATTTCCGTAATGTCCTCAGAGACGGTAGTAATAGAGAATATCTTAAAGCTCTTTAATGCAGTATGCGCTCCGAAAGCTCTCATTTACATACCTTTGGCAGACCACAAATCCGGAAAACCTGTATTCTGTCCGGGGTCGGTCAGGATTAGTGAAGATTTCATTTCCAGAGTCGTTAGAATGGAGACAGAGTATATCAGGACCGATTCAGGGGACGGTTTTGCAATTCAGATAAGGCGCAGAAATGAACCAATGGGTGTAATTATCATGGAGAATTTCGCCTTTCCACAGTACAGCAATTACTATCTCAACTTTGCATTATCCGTAAACAATGTGATCTCACTTGCTGTATCAAACGCCCGCGCCTATGAAAAGCTCAGTGAAGCCAGAGAAGATCTGATGGTGGCCAATGAGGAACTGGAGGCATTTTCCTATTCAGTGGCACATGACCTCAGAACACCTTTACAGGTCATTAACGGGTTCGGAAACCTGTTAAAGGATGAGTATGCTGAGACACTGGGGGGTGAGGGCAGGGAATACATCCACAAGATACTGACATCAGCAGAAAGGATGTTCCAGTTGATAGATGATCTGTTGCGTCTGGCAAGAACTGGTACAGGTGAGATTTCCCTCACTGATACCAACCTGTCAGAAACAGTCAATACAATACTCGATTCCCTGATCCGAAAGGAACCCGGCCGGAAGGCGGAATTCAGGGTTGCAGAAAATGTCAGAGCGATGGCGGATGCTCAGCTTATGATGATAGTGCTGGAGAATCTGTTGAGAAATGCCTGGAAATTCACGGAGAAGAATCCGGAGACCTTTATAGAATTCGGGGAATTTGTGCTGGAGGGTAAGCATGTTTTTTTCATCAGAGATAACGGGGCAGGATTTGACATTGGGAGAGCAGGAGAATTATTCCTTCCCTTCAAAAGGCTTCATTCCGGGAAAGAGTATCAGGGTACAGGGATCGGGCTTACGATAGTAAAGCGGATCATTCAGAGACACGGAGGAAAAATCTGGGCCAGCGGTGAACCCGGCAAAGGAGCGACCTTCTACTTTACCCTGAGATAAACTGTGTTTTCTTCGGGGTTTAATAAACAAAGAGCCCGGATTTCCGGGCTCTTTGTTGTTTTTATCTGACAATGTCTTTGAAGGCTTTTCCGGCTTTGAATCTGATGTTCTTTGAGGCTTTGATTTTGATGGTTTCGCCGGTTTTTGGATTGCGGCCGGTACGGGCTTTACGTGTAGAAACACCGAAAGAACCGAAACCGATGATATTTACGCCCTTTTTCACGTTCTTTTTGATGTTTTCCAGAACGGAATTGACCGCTTTCTGCGCAGCGTCTTTTGAGCCGCCCAGATCCTTTGCAACTGCAGCAACCAGATCACCTTTGTTCATGAGAACCCCTTTTGTTTAGGTTGAGATGCGTATAACAGATCACGAGGATCCAGCCTTGATTTTCCTGAATAAATGATTTCCTGATTATTTAATGAAATAAGATTCCTTATTCTTATTTGTATCTGAATTTATTCAGATACAGATTTTATCGGACCCCTCCGTGTTTTTACATTAAAAACATTTTGTTCTATATGAAAAGGAGCTGGTTTTCTGAAGTAAAGCGAACAGGATTTCGATGAAGAATAAAGAAGGTACAGATCAGAAGATTTTCCGGTTTTTTTAAGAATTATCTCTTTGCCTGTGAGCATATTCCGGTTCCAAAAAGCCCTTATTTACCAAGGTTAAATCATTAGTAATATAACATTGATTCACAAATAAAACAATTAATATTTTGCGCCGGACAACCGGAGAAAAGTCAGTGTTTTCAGGGTTCTGAGGATGGTGAGACCATCTCATAAAGCATGGCAATTTCCCCGGCCCAGAGCGACTCATCTATTGTCTCCAGCACCAGAGGCAACTCCTCGAAACGGGGATCATTCATAATAAAACGGAAAGCATCAGTCCCCAGCTCCCCCTTCCCTATCGAGTGATGTCTGTCCAGCCTGCTCCCCAGAGCAGCTTTGGAATCGTTAAGGTGTGCTCCCCGGAGAAACCTGAAACCGATTATTCTATCAACTTCATTCATGGTTTTTTCGTAAGCGTCCTTTGTGCGCAGGTCATAGCCTGCAGAGAAAGTATGGCATGTGTCCAGACAAAATCCGATCCGCGACTTGTCATGTACCATTCTTATTATTTCGGCTATGTGTTCAAAGATAAATCCCACGTTGGATCCCTGTCCGGAGGTATTCTCCAGGACCACGGTAACCCCTTCTGTCTTATCAAGAGCAATGTTGATCGAGGCAGCAATAATCTCAAGACACTCATCGACAGTGCACAGGTTAAGGTGGCTTCCTGGATGAATGTTGAGCAGGGGGAGTCCCAGCAGATTGCATCTGTTGAGTTCATCGATCAGAGCGTTGAGTGACCGGGTGCGGAGATCCTTGTCAGGATGGCCGATGTTGATCAGGTAGCTGTTGTGAGCCAGAACATGCTTTGGGAGAAATCCGGAGTCGGAGAGATTTTTCCGGAACGCATCGATTGTCTGGTTGTCCAGTGGTTTGGCATCCCATCGCCGCTGATTCTTTGTAAATAATCCGAAAGCAGTTGCCCCTACGGCAGCCGCATTGAGAGGTGCGTTGAAAACCCCGCCGGTAGTGTGAACATGCGGCCCCACTCTTTTCATGATATCTCCTTTTTTACCCCTTCATTTTGAATATCCAATATCCATGCCGGAGAGATTGCTCTGAGGTCCTATCATATACTCATCTTCATCCCTGTTAAGATAATGGGGATCTTCACTGATAAATGGTTCATTCAGTTTAAGATACACACTGTCAGCCATCATCACTCCCGCCTTGTTGCCGAAAAAAGCGGTGTTGGGAGTTGTAAAGAATCCAAGGCCCGGCTCCGAAGGATCCCTGCGTATTCCATAGTATTCATTGAAAGTCAACAGTGATCTGGCAATTGTAACCGGCCTGTTGGCTACCTCAAGCCTTATCCCATCAAGGCCATTATCGGAGATTGTAGCATTTGAAAGCATAATAGCGGCAGAAATGGAATTTATTCCATAGGCCCGGTTATGGGCGACAAGAATATTGTCTGCCACCAGCCCATGCTCAACCGAATGGGTTCCCTGAATTCTGACACCGGAACCACTGTTGTGATAAATGATACAGTTCCGCAGTTCGACATTGCTCTGAATAGCCTCAACACCGTGCTGGCTGTTATTGCGGAAAACACAGTTTTCAAACAAAATCCGGTCACAGTTAAATTCCAGTTTTACACCGCTGTTTGCACCATCGGCAAATATCAGATTGTAAAAGCGGATATTCCTGCTTTCGGTAAGGAAAAATCCGGCCGGGTTGATAATTGTATTCATAAAAGGGGAACCGATAACGACTATGGGCGGTCCTCCGTTGTCTCCCACGTTCAGAAAAGAGAACTGTGATGTGATCTTTATGCTGTCCAGATAAAGAGTATCACCCGGCTGGAGAGAGGGGATTATTGTTTTTAAAGATTCCGGGTCGGAGTGTAACTCCTTGCCACAATAGGCGATCTGCATCAACCGGGATCTATTATAGGATATTATAGTATGATTGTCTATTTGTACTTGACGGTTAAAAATGTCGATACTGAGCCTATTTGAATCTTTCATCTCCTGCCCGTAGCCCTGCCATCGTTTCTGCAGAGAGTCCCATTTACCGGTAACAGGTGCCATCATTGCGAAAATAGAATCTATCGTTTTCTTGCTGTAAACCCCGTGGGGAGTGCACTCCTGGTTTCCCGATGATATCAGGGCTGCGATTTTAAGAGACTCGATACTGAAAACTTTCCTGCACTCCTCAAAAAGCTGCGTATCCTGCAGTTCAACAAGAAAATCCAGAGTGTCGAGGAGATTCTGAGTATCGATAAGGCTGCATTCGGTAGTGATACGGTTCAGGGAATCGATCTTTCTGTTATGCTTGCGCAGAGAGTCGACAGTTTTCGCTGTGACGGGATTGGATTTAAGGATAGAGTTGTTTATCCGGCTGATACTGTCAAGAATAAAAGCCAGACTGTTCCATGAGGAATCTGTGGAGAGAATTGCATTCAGTGAGGAGTCAATTGCCGGAGTTTGTCTACTGATAATTTCACTTTTCAGCACTTCTGGACAACTGTTAACCGGGTCCCAGGGATTATCGCGATTGATACAGAAAAATGAAAGAAGAACCAGCGGAGCCAGCAGTGTACTGAAACGCTTTAATGAATGCAGAGTGCCCTCCATTTCTCAATATATGAAAATACTTAGATTTTTCTTAAATATGCAATCTGACGATCACTGATTAAGCTGATTAGGCTGATTACGGTGATTTAAATGTGGAAAAAGATATTTAATTTTATTTGTATCGTAATCGATGAAGTGAACGTGGTTGTGGGGATAATCTGCTTTAACAAAATCAGGAAGCAGTTTGATAAAAGGTGAATTCATAAGTATATTAACTTGCAGGCAGTTAACAGCTATATGAGATCCCGATAATGCAAGTAAAAAGCAAAAAATTCTCCCTTTGCCTCGCTACTCTTCTCCTTGTTTCTTTTTCTTTTCAGGCATTTCCAAATGATTGCGGCCCCGGAAAAAAAGCGCTCCATTATCTCTGCGATGTATCTGTAATCAACAACATCGGCAGCGGCTTCTCTGCAGACTTCATGGAACAGTTGAAGAATCCTCTCAAAGAGATCGGCTACTGCCTGACAGTATTTAGCCCGGATGTGCTCACTGACAGCTCAAAAATTAACGACCTTGTGATGAATGTCTCTCTTTTTTATCCTGATTCCGATTCTGTTGCAGTCCTGCTGATCGGACTTCAGAGTATTGAGCTATTTCAGCAAAAAGAGGTGTTTGAAAACCCTCTGATCTCCCTTGTCTACGAACCGGGTGAAATCTCCACCTTCAAATCTGTTCTTGTAAAGAAAACAATAGAAAATCTCAGGACCGAATATGTCTGCCATTTAAGGATCCAGTCCGCACCCGAAGGAGTAAGAATAAGGGGAGAATCCGGGCTGGAGGGGTCAACACCGTTAGAGTGGATACTGCCGGTGGGAAACATGGAGATCACAGGTGAACTCGATGGATATGAACCGGTGCACCGCAGACTCGATCTCAGCAAGCCTGGAATTCATACCTACCTTCTGGAAATGCGGAAACGACAGTTCTATACCTCCAAATTTATCTATCCAGCAGCGATTTTCGGCCTGGGTGCAGTTACCTGCTTTGCCGCAGAAAGATACTATTACTCAAAGTACATGGAACTAGGCAGAGAAGATTTCTTTAATCATCCGGAGAGGTTTGAAAACACGTTCAACAGAGCAAAGACTTTCGAAAGGGCAGCGCTTACATCACTTATACTTTCGGCAGTCTCTTTTACGCTCACTTTCTGGTTTTGACTCTCTGTTTTTCTACCCGTGAGAGCCAGAGAATGTAACCGGGATTGTCCTGCATGTCTACTGAAGTTCCTGAAACAATGAGAACAGGTTCTCAAAAGAGGAATTTCATACCAAATGTAAATTTTATCACCTCATTTCCCTCCCCCACCTTTCCCTTCATTTCCGTAAAACCCGTGATAGATGATGTGAATGGGATATCGATTCCACCCATGAAATTGACTGCCACACCCATATCGGTGTAATCGCGATCTGTGCCGTTGAGATATTCCAAGTTTTGGTACTCATATACCGCCGCCAAGCCCATTCCCCCATAGGGCCTGACCGTTATGCGCTTCGGGACAGGGAAATAGTAACGAACATCACCGTTTATAGCCATCTCAAAACAGGTCTCATCTACTCCCGGCCTCTCATCACCGGAGATCCAGAATTCTATATTCGGGAAGAAATGAAGCTCCCCGGCATTACCCAGACTAAAACCCAGGTCCATAAGCCCCCCCCACCCGAAAGTAGGATGAAGGCGACCATCGGGAACCACCAGACTGACGTTAAAACCTGCTCCTGTTCTGATATATGACATTCCGGAATAAGCTGATCCTGTGATCATAAGCAACGAAGCTAAAAATATAACCGACTTTCTCATCACCAGCCTCCATTTCACTATTCATCCCTGATAACAAGTAATTAGAAGATAAACTCAAAATACAGAGTGGCATGTTTGATGCACAATATTGGGTTATGATCGCAAAACTTATACTCTTCTGTCCAATTCTTGCCGTGGCGGTTTATTCTTTCATCGGCCCTGTGATACTTCTGGCCGATAAAATTTCAAAACAGAATAACTGGATACTTCTGGTTTTTCCATTCCTTCTTTTAATGCTCTGGATCAGACGAGATGAATTATCAGAGGCTAAGCGGGAGAAAAGTGCCATCATTGGGGGAGCGACGATGTGTCTGGTTGCTTTGCTTCAAGGCTCTATCGGCAACAATTTTCTTCCCTTGTTTTTGATTGAACTCTCCCCTTTCCTGTTTCTCAGCGGTGTTTTTTATGCGCTTCTGGGATGGAAAAGAGGGACATTTCTTCTGTGGCCCACAGGTTACCTGGTTTTTTTTCTGATCATAATTCCCGAGATTACTCCTGCTCTGATAAGAGCCCTTCAGATTTCCAGCACAGTTGGTTCATGGTTTCTTCTCCATATCTGCGGTCTCAATGTAAAGATGCAGGGGATTTCGCTTATCTTTCCGAATGTAACTTTAGATGTCAATAAATCCTGCTCAGGGATAAACCAGACAGTGGCACTTCTGGCATTTGCGTTTCCCCTGGCCTGGATAAAACTTGATAAATATTATAGACGGCTGCTGCTTATTCTTCTGTCAGTCCCTCTGTCGGTCGTTTTCAACATATTGAGAATAACACTGATAGGATTCTGGAATTATAAAGCCGAACGGTTTCACACCCATGGTCCCTTTGATGTGCTTCTTCTGCCTCTGGTCTACCCGGCGTTACTTATTGTCCTTGTTTTTTTGTCAAGGATAATTTCAGGACGGAATCGAACAGGCAGTAAAAGCGATCCAGACTCCTGTTCTGCAAAGAGCAGTGAAAAAGAACAGATGAAGTGTTCAGAGATGGCACAGACTATGCATTTACATTCTATTGAAAACTGCTCAGGATAATGCGTTCTGTCTGACAACCGTAAGTGAAGGCTTGTCAACAATAACACCCATTGACAGGCTGAGGGTGAAGGTATCAGTGCTTTGCGCGGAAACCTGACCAGATAAACACGTAATGGTTCAATTGACTCACCCTAAGGAGGTTTTCATGAAAAGTGTGTTTTATTCTGCGTTTCTGGCTCTTATCTTCTCTGCTGCCATGACGTATGCAAACCCCTGGTCAGAAGGTGATTTTGAATACGCCGGCTTGCGTTCACAACAGACAGAAGTCTCCTTTGTGGTCAATGCGGATTTCTCAGATGAGCTTTATGCTATGGGTGGACCGAAAGGTCCTGGGCCCAATAAGCCACCAAAGCCACCAAAGCCACCAAAGCCACCAAAACCGCCCAGACGTTCTGTCCCGGAGCCCTCAGTTGTGCTCTTAATGATCACAGGAGTCTCTGGCTTGTACATGTTAAGCCGTCATTTCAGGAAAAAATAAGTACTTTCCGGAAGAGGGCACTCTGGTTAAGAGTGTCCTTTTCTATTCCTGTCAGAACCTGTTTATCCAATCCCCAGAATCATTCTCGCTATCAGGAAATAAATGACCAAACCTGAGGCATCGACAAGTGTAGATACAACAGGGGCACTCATCACTGCCGGATCAATTCCGATGCGTTTAGCAAACATGGGAAGAATCGAGCCTGCAAAAGCAGCCAGTGATGCTATTGACAACAATGAAGCAGCCAGCACAGCTGCAATATCCCATCCGAAAAATGGCCCTACAACCGGAAAAGAGATGGCTCCCATAATTAATCCCAGCAGAAAACCAACCCTTACCTCTCTTGCAAGTACACGCAACAGATCAGAGAAATAAACTTCACCCAAAGCCATTGCCCTTATAATGATAGTTGCAGACTGGGACCCGATATTTCCCCCTATTCCTATCAAAAGAGGAATAAAAAGAGAGAGCTTTATCGCATTTTGAAGAGTTACCTGGAAAATGTTGAGGACATTGACAGTAAGAGTAGCTGCAAAAGCAAGAACAAGAAGCCATACTGCGCGGTTGCGGGTAAGCTTATAAAGTGATGCCGAAAAGTAAGGTGTGCCAAGTGGTTCGGAAGCACCGATACGGAAGATATCCTCGGTATCGCTTTCCTGAAGGACTTCCATAGCATCATCGAATGTCAATACACCCACAAGTTGGTTTTCACTATCAAGAACAGGCAATGCAGCAAGTCCTGTTTCGAGGAGCAGTCTTGATGCTTCCTCCTGATCCTGGTCAGCTTTGGCAAAATAATTTTCCTCTGTGACAACTTCACCAACCTTCTGGGATGGATCAGCCATGACAAGGTCACCAAGATCGATCGTTCCGATCAGCTCCCCTTTTCCGGTTGTGACAGGAAGAGAATAGATAGCTTCAACACCCCTTCCGGACCTCCTCACTTTGGCAATCGCATCCTCAACAGTCATATCTTTCCACAGTTCGACAAACTCCGGACTCATGATCCTTCCTGCAGAATTCTCTGCATATCCAAGGAGAATTGAGGTCAGACGGCGTTCTTTGAAAGAGAGTCCCTCAAGGAGCTGTTTTGCCAATCGTGGCGGCATCTCATCGAGCAGCTTCGCCCTGTCATCCGGTTCCATGTTCTCCAGGATATCACGGACATTGCTCTCACGGAGTGCCTTTAAGATCTCCTGTTGATACGAAGTATCAAGCATTTCGAAGACATCAAGGGAGCGGTCTTTGGGAAGGAGTCGAAAGGATAGAGCACGGTATTCAGGATCAACACGGGTGAGCGCTTCAGCAATCTCCAGTGTGCCTGTGTCAATAAGCCACTGGCGAAGCCCCTTTAAATCTCTTTCCTCAATAAATTCAGCTAATTCATCCATGCCTGTAACCCGTTTTTCCTGAAAAAGCCCCCCTGAAAATAAACTCTGACATCAAATGGAATGAGGGTTTTTGCAATAATTTCCAGTAAAAAAAATTGAATCAGCCACTCTACCAGGCCCTGATTTATCAGGAGTGCACACCAGACCATAAAAAAACTTAAGCGGATGCTTTTTTTTTCGGACATGAATAGATGGGAAGGAGAAAACCAGCACAATAGTACAGCTAAAAAACAGCTTGATAAACAGGATACGGCTGTATTGGAATTCAGGAATACATTTTCCTGGAAAACTCTGCTATGGCCTCTCTCAGAGGAACCCCTACAATCTCAATTGATTCCAGATCTGCTTTGCCAAGGCCGATTTTTTCAGCCTCGATTATGTGGTCTACGTGGTTTATATTCAGAAGTTTTGCCCCTATTGAATCTGCCGAAACAAAATCCATCGATGCGATTACCAGGTCCGATTCAAACACATTTCCTCCGACAGGTCCTCTTCCGGTCATTGCTGGATGTCCATTGATTATGGCAAGGTCGATAGGAAAACGCTTGCACATTCCTGCTATAAACGACTGAATATCTCTGAAGATACTGTGTTTATGAACATAACTTTCTCTGGGATGACCGTAGAAATCGGCTGCCGGAAATGACATCGCGATATTTTTCATGCTGAGAGTGACCATAGCAAAATCATGTACTTTATGCTGGGCAAGAGAGATGAGAACATCATATTCCAGGATATGAGGGTTTATCATTACCTCATGCATCGGTCCATAACTCAGTTCAACAGCCTGAAAGGGACCCTTGTTGTGATCAAAGAACCTTACCTTTTCCTCCTCTATCACCTTATCAATTCCCAGATACCTGAACACATCGGCTGTCTCCGCTGCTCCTGCCCCGCCGCTGACTGTAATAATGGACGGATTGAAGCGCTTTACATAGCGGATAACCGCTCTTACGGTATCTGCCTGCGTGCAAGCTGTCAGGTCCGATGGAGTAGCCCAGGTATCATTGGGTTTGATTGCAACATGCTTTCCGTTGAATAAAGAAGAATGATCTCCCAGCAGATCGCACGATTCCTCTATGGCTTCGCTTATCCGGGCCTGATGAGAAATTGCTACTTTACTTTTCATTCGAACATACCTCCATGGATGCGACTCTGAAAAAAGAATCAAACGATATGCCAACCTTTTCCGCTTCATAAGTGCAGATAAGTCTCCGTAATTTTTAAGGAACGAGTCCAAGGGAGGACAATATGAAGAGGAATTTCCTGATCACCGGTGCCACCGGCACAGTAGCAAGGGAAATGATAAAACTGATGATCTCGCAAGGTATCTGTGTCAGGATCGGTGTACGCGATGTAGTGAAAGCGACTCAGTTGGACACCGCAGGGTGTCCGGTAGTGTTATTTGATTACAATAAGCCTGAGACATTTCAGGAAGCATTTGAGAATATTAACGGCCTTTTTCTGGCTACACCGATCTCCATCCCCAGGATTGATGAACTTCTGATACCCGCCCTGGATACAGCGAAGCGAATGGGAGTAGATCAGATTGTGAGCCTCGGCTCAATAGGAAGTGAATTAAACCAGACCCCTCTTTCTATTGCAGAGAAATGCGTTCAGTCCTGCGGAATCGATTATACGATACTTCGTCCAAACATTCTCATGCAGAATTTCGGGAATCTGGCCGGTTCCTTCATTAAATCAAGCAGCCTGCTTCATCTGCCGGCAAACAGGGCGCGGGTAAGTTTTGTTGATGGTAGAGATGTTGCGGAAGCAGCGGCAAACAGTCTGATGGATTCATCTTTCAGAAACCGCATATTTGTGCTTACCGGAAAGAAAGCACTTGATCATTACCAGATCGCTCACATTCTTTCCAAAGTTTCAGGAAAAACTGTCACCTATATTCCTGTTTCACACAATGATGCCAAAAGGGAGTTCTTGAGGGCGGGATGGTCAGAGGATGCAGCAGACATAATGATTGGATTATATGAAATTGCAAGAAAAGGCTGGTGTGAGGAGGTGCGGCCTGATCTTGCAGAAATCCTCAAGCGGGAGCCCAGGACTTTTGAGGAGTATGCCTGGGATTACAGAGAACTCTGGGTATGATTAGAAATTAATGGTTAGTACTTGTTCTTCAGATCGGGGTCGGTTTCGGAATCGGAATCGGTATCACCTGTTTTAATTCGGTTATCTCCGGAGAGTAATCCAGAACCGTTTGTTCCTTAGCCAGATTCTCGATGACTTTTCATGTGCTCAGCAAAGCTGTGCTCGTGCCTGTAATCGTAATCGAAAAGGGATTTTAACCAGTATAAACATCATTTGCAGAGTACATTTTTTTTCATTTAAGAGATAAGGTGGGGGAAGTCTCCCACTGCCTGATCTGCCGTAGTTTCTTAGCGCAGGCGGGGCTTTTGCCACCCCCTCTGTGTTGACATAAAAAGAGGCGGTATTAATGCCGTCTCCAGCCAGGATAAGCCCGGTGAACCGGGCTTGCAAGAAAATGAAATCTAATTGTTTTCTATTACCCCGATTTATCGGGGTTTACATGCATTTGAGTGCAGTCGTTTTGTCGTATTGTCGTACACTCGTGCTGTCGTATTGTCGTTATGTCGTACCCTTAAACGGGTGTCATTCCATTTTTTCTGTCAATCCAGTTCTGCATTCTCCTCTTAATCCACCTCTTGAAAAACCTGCGGGTAAACGGGATAAGAAGAAGAAAACTCATCATGTCTGTGACTATTCCCGGTGAAATCAGAAGTATCGCAGCAAAAATGATCAGTAAACCATCAAGCAGTTCCCCGGCGGGTATTTTCCCCATTGAAAGGCTCTGCTGAATCTGCCACAGAGTGTTCATTCCCTGTTTTCTGGCAAGTATGGCACCAGTGGCTGCTGTCAGTATAAGAAGAAAGATTGTATTCAGAGCTCCGATAAATGAACCGATTCTTATTAAAACGTAAAGCTCAATCAGTGGGATCAGCAGAAAGAGCAGTAAAAGACGGGCAAACATAGTATCTCCATTTCAGTATTCTCCGCATGAATACTCAAAGGTTTATTTCCCATGGTTCCCTATTCTGGCCCTTATCTCTTCCAGATGGTTTTTCTTTGCCGTTTCCAGAAACACTTTCAAATCAAACGGTTTCTCATCGGATGGGATTGTTATGGAAATAGCCGGTTCGATGGAACAGACCTGATCATCAATTGTCAATTGCAGATTATTTATCTTTTGTCTCAATCTCTCTCTTGCTACTCCGGCTCCTGTACTGTCGGTCATGGCAAGCAGCACAAAAATCACCCCTGTTTCAGGCTCCTGGATAAATCCGATCAGATCTATGTCTCTCAGTAATTCTTTAACTGCCAGAAAAAGAGGTGGAATAACCCTGACAATTTCATCTTTTGCAGGAGACCGTGCTCCATTTTGAGAGATGATTTTTACCGCAGAGATCATCATGGTGGAAAAAGGGGTTTTATACCTCTGATGCTGCTTCATCTCCCGGTCAAGCAAAAACAGCATGTTATTGGAATAGAGTGTTCCCGGTGGAAGCGCCCGTTTTATTTCCAATGATGTTTTGCTGAGTCTTTTAAGCAGTTGGTTTATCCGGTCTGTATCGAACCCTTTTTCCTTCAGGTTTTCAACAAGTGATCTCTGGAGTCGTGAAACCTGGTCCTGATGCTCGAGGAAGTTAAGAATTTTTCTGGAAATCTCTTCCGGTGATGAATCCTTTTCTGTTTTGTTGTCATTGATATATTTCAATACTGCTTCATCGAAAGCCGATTCGAATCGGCTTGACAACTGCTGTTTCACACTGATAAGTACCGGCTCCTCTATACCTGTGTTCTTGAGTTTATCGATAAGACTGTTTTCAAGCTGCATCAGTATTCTTCTAAGTATCCTGCTTCCCTGAGGTTTAGCCAGTTCTCCTGAATCCATCGCAACTTCGACACTGATTTTTTCAATGTAATCTGCAAGCAGGTTCGACAGTTGCGTTTCATCACTGCCTGTGCCCCGTCTTATCTCCGAAGCCAGGTAGATAAGTTTAGCGCTGTCTTCAGGTTCGGCTTTTATAGCAGAGACTATATCCTTGACAGTAACACCAATACTCTCAGCGGCATCCTTGAGAGAACCCGCGATGGCTTCGCTTTCAAGCTCAAGATCCAGGTCTCTTATAAACTGAAGGTAATCGGCAAGAGACATGCCTTCTTCCAGCAGAGTCTCTTTGAGTCTGGGAAGGAGTTCTTTGAGTTCTGAAATATCAGGAAGCATCCTTCGGACAATCTGAACAAGCCTTTTAAGCGGAAGTGTTCCCTGCTGGTATTCTTCTTTGACAAGTTTAAGGATTATATCGCAGGTCAGTTCGTTTACCTGTTTCCGGACAGGATCTGCAGTGGAGAGGATTTTTCCGGTTGTTTTCTGCACCTCGATAGTTTCTGCAAGATCCACTTTCAGTTCATATACTGCCTCCAGAAGCACATCGAGAGACAGTGGGCCTGCCTTGTTGATTTCACTGCGCAGATTCCCGATTGATCTTAATGCCTCATCCGATGTTTCAGGATTGCAGGCGGCTTCACTCAGCATGACGGCGGTTTTCCGGGGCTGATCGACGAGATTTGCCATTGTCAATACCTGCTCGATCTGCTGCAGGGCATTTCTGCTCAAAGATGTTGTCACCTGCACCGATTCCGCATCGTATGTACCGCCCCCGACCGTCATATCTTTGTCAACCAGAGCCTGATCAGCGGTTATTTTCCCGATTTTTATGTAGTTTATCTTGATATTCGAAATTCCTGCGGCAGCGAGTTCCTTCTCGATATCCTTTGCCGGACGGTATTCCTTGCTGTCTCCTGTTAACCGGATTATTTCCCGGATTTCATCTGCCTTCACTCCTCTTGAGAAGCTGAGCGACATGATTTCGCATTTTGTCAATTGAGAAACAATACGTTTAACATTGATAATTTTATCCATGCACCATTCTTCCACATAAAGGCTCTCCCGGTCGACTATCAGTGAAATAAAGGGAAGAGCCGTGAGTTCACTCTCCAGAATTTCGTGGAAGAGAGTGATATTTTTATGAGTTGTCGGATGAGATCCGCCGTAGAGAAAGGCGCTGTTGAAAACCACGTTGAAGAGGCGGGCAACCTGTTCAGCCTGTTTCTGATCCATTTTTATCTCCCTCTGCTCATAATACCGAAAGCATCCGGGCTGAGGCGTATTTTTTAAGATCTTCTCTGAACGCTGCACAGATCTGGTACCGGTCCTCACGCCTTGGAGCAGTTGCTTTGAGAATAATTTTCTCGAGTTCATCATCGATAACCTCACTACTGCTTGACGGATTGCAACTGAAAATCGATTCGGTACTGGATGCTTTCAGGGCAAGTAATTGATCAAGGGAGGATGTCTTTACCGGAATCTTGCCGACAAGTGCCTCATAGAGCACCATCCCGGCAGAGTAGATATCTGAGCGGCAGTCAGTCTGGATTCCGGTGATCTGCTCAGGTGACATGTAAAGAGGTGTACCCAGCACGTATCTTGAATGCTCATTTGCGGAAAACTCGGTTCTGGCTATTCCAAAATCTACAATACCCGGTCTTCCGCTGCGCTCCTCTATTATAATGTTGGCAGGTTTTATATCCTGGTGGATGACATTTTCCCTGTGGGCATAATCCAGACCATCGAGAACCTGGATCATAATCTGTAAGACTTTATTAAGAGGTACTGTCCTTCGGGAGGGCAGAGGATGAAGCAGGTGGCGGCGGATCAATGAACGGAGATTCTCTCCCACAATAAGCTGCATCATGATAAAAAGCACATCAGGTGTCTCTCCCATGTCAAACACAGGCGCAATATTGGGATGATTCAACACCGCAACTGTCTCAGCTTCATCACGAAACAGAACTCTCATGTCGCTGAGATTCGAACTTGCCTTGGGAAAGATCTTCAGTGCTACTTTTCTTTTCAGCGATTTCTGGAACGCGACATAAACCGCACCCATCGCCCCGCGACCAAGCAACTCTACAAGTGTAACATTGGCGATTTCTCTCCCCAGAAAACTGTTTGGATCAAAATTCGCCTTGAATTCGCTTAATTCCTGCATCGTACCTCTGGATTAAATGTACAAAACTGGAAGAAAAATAGCAATTCGGGGAAAAAGCGACAATATTATCACTTTGTTTTCATTCCCAATAAGTGTCCCGAAACACAGAAAAATCTGCATAACCATAGACAACATTTGTTCTGAAATCGGGGTCGGAATCGGTATCGAAAATTTTCGCAAACAGGCGGCATTAATGCCGCCTCTAGCCAAGTAAAGCCCGGTGGAACCGGGCTTTAAAGAAAACAGAATTCTCTCTCCCACACCTGATACCGACCCCGACCAGGAATACCTCCAGGGCACAATTTTTGCCTCCTTAAGAGAGCAAGGAGGAGATCCATGGGGAAAAAGTCTCTTGACGGGAAAACTGCTCTTATAACCGGCTCAGCTGTTCGTATTGGACGGGAAATAGCATTGTCTCTGGCGGAAAGAGGGGTCAACATAATAATTCATTACCACAGTTCAAAGAGGCACACTGATGAGCTTTCCTCTGAGCTTGACAGAATGGGTGTCCGGTCATGGAGCATACAGGCTGATCTATCCCGTTTCGAATCGGATAAGCTTATAGAACAGAGTCTGGAGCTCTCCGGATCACTTGATATTCTGGTAAACAATGCCTCGATTTTCACCAAATCCACAATTGATGATCTTGCCCTTGCAGACCTGGTAAACAACATCGAAATTAATGCCTGGGCTCCATTCTCCCTGAGCCGTGCGTATGCCCGGGAGATTAAAAGAGGCTGCATCATTAATCTTCTGGACCAGCGCATAACCAGCTACGATCTGAACCACACCGGCTATATCCTCAGTAAGCATGTTCTAACTGCCCTTACCAGAATCACAGCCCTGGCCTATGCTCCTGAGATCAGAGTAAATGGAATAGCTCCCGGATTAATCCTCCCTCCGCCCGGAGAGCCAATGTCTTACCTTGAGAAACTCTCCGGAACCATACCACTCAAAAGGCATGGCAATCCAGGAAATATCGGTGAAGCAGCCGTCTTTCTGGCCTCCAATGAGTTTATAACCGGAGAGATAATATTCGTTGATGGCGGAAGACACCTTCGGGAAACCTATCTTCCTGACAAGTACTAACCCGACCTCTCTCACCTCGGGGTCGGTATTGGCATCGGAATCGGTATCGAAACGTCCTCTTTCCCGTCTCTATCTTCCCTTGCAATGTCTTACACTCGTTTTTACGTCCCGTCGTTTCTTTCGTGTTATCACGTTGTCGTGATGTCGTACATTCGTACCCTCGTACTCTCGTACTCTCGTCCCTAGTAGCTTGCACTATTTTACGACAGTTTCATCCCCCCCAACCTTACCCTTGTACTTAACACTTCGGCAGTATACAATTAGAACAGATACTCTTAAGCAGGGCAAAACTGCCGTACAGTAAAACCGTGCGGCTCCTCATGGAAGGATTTCTTTATGCAGATTCAATTTTGCGGCGGCGCTCAGACTGTTACAGGCTCTCAGATTCTGATAAGTGTAAATGGTAAAAAACTCCTTCTGGAGTGCGGGTTGTTCCAGGGGAGAAGACAGGAGAGCTATGAAAAAAACCAGAATTTTATCTACAATCCTGCAGAAATCGATGCGGTCATTCTGAGCCATGCCCATATTGATCACAGCGGCAACATTCCCAATCTCGTAAAAAAGGGTTTTAAAGGCTCTATATACACCACACCCGCCACCATTGACCTATGCAAACTCATGCTCAGGGATTCAGCATATCTTCAGGAGAAAGATCTTGAGTGGGTAAACCGCATAAGAAGACGCAGTCATCAGCCGGAAATTCCGCCTCTTTACAACATAGAAGACGTAAATGCAGCAATAGAGCTGTTTGTGGGAGTTGACTACGACCGTGCCTTCACAATTGCACCAGGTGTTGAGGCAATGTTCAGGGATTCCGGGCATATACTGGGTTCAGCCGGCATACACCTTGAGATTACCGAGAACGGGAAAACCTACAAACTTGGTTTTACAGGTGATATCGGCCGGCCAGGAATGCCGCTTACCCACGATCCAAACGTCCTCCGTGAACTTGACATTCTC
Organism: Fibrobacter sp.; assembly: GCA_012523595.1. NCBI lineage: Bacteria > Pseudomonadati > Fibrobacterota > Fibrobacteria > Fibrobacterales > Fibrobacteraceae > Fibrobacter > Fibrobacter sp. The sequence goes on along the minus strand of JAAYIG010000164.1, from coordinate 6,957 downwards.
ATAATGGAATCGACCTACGGAAACAGGCTTCACGAAAGCTATGACAATGTCGAGGAGGAACTGGCAAAAGCCGTCCGTGAGACCGCATCCAACGGAGGAAAAATTATAATCCCCTCTTTTGCGGTTGGACGCACTCAGGTACTCGTTTATGTGCTGCACAAGCTTTTTGACCAGAACCGAATCCCGGACATGCCGGTCTACGTTGACAGTCCTCTGGCATGCAGAGCAACCGAAGTTTTCCGTAATTATCCCGACTATCTTGACAGAGAAACAAAAAGAATTTACCTTGTCGATAATGAGGATCCCTTTGGATTCCGGAGATTATCGTATGTACATGATGTCGAGGAGTCGAAAAGGCTCAATTCGGTAACATTCCCTCATGTAATAATCTCCGGTTCCGGGATGGCCGAAGGCGGCCGGATCCTGCATCACCTGCGTAACAATGTGCATAACCCTAAAAACCTGGTGCTTTTCGTGGGGTATGCAGCCAGGGAAACTCTCGCCAGGAAAATTATCGACGGACAGAGGATTGTAAGGATATTCGGAGAGGAGCATACAGTCAAGTGCAAGACTACAGTCATGGATGCTTTCAGCGCACATGCCGACAGGCGTAACCTGCTTGACTATGTTGGACTCAATTCACCGGAACGGCTGGAACACATTTTTCTGATACATGGTGATGCGGATCAGGCTTTACCGCTCAGGGATGGATTGAGGAGTAAAGGGTTCAGAAATGTGCATTTTCCAGCTCCCGGAGAGGTTTTCCGGTACAATACAGGTGAGAGTTGAACCAGAATAAACGAATTCCCGTTGTCTGCGCTATCATTGAACAGGATAACAAGTTTCTGGCTGCACAGCGCAATCTGAACCAGACAAACGCAGAACTCTGGGAATTTCCCGGGGGAAAAGTAAGGAGCGGAGAGAAGCCGGAGGATGCGCTCCGGAGAGAAATAAGAGAGGAACTGGGAGCAACAATAGATATAGAAAATCAACTGAGTCCTGTGGTTTACGATTACCCCTGGATTTCCATCGAATTAATCCCCTTTATCTGCAGAATCAATACTGGTATTATACTTCCGATTGAGCATTCACAGGTGCGTTTTATAACTGCATCAGAATCGAGAAATCTCGACTGGGCACCTGCTGATATTCCGGTGCTGAGAGAGTACCTGGAGTATAAAAAGAGAAACAGATAGGCATCGGTTGTTTCAGCTCCCGGTTGTTGAGCGGAGCAGAAGTGTAGACTTTCAGAGAATCACACTCAGGCTTCCTAACGCAGAAACACTGATTCCGGAATTCTACTTTTCGAAGGAAAGAAGTAGTGGTAAAAGTGCTTTGGATAACAAAAAAAAATGGTGGATCAGGAGCTACCCTGAATCCACCTTTTTCCTACTTTAGCCCTCATACTATTTCAGGTAAATATTATTAAAACACCTCTGCGGGATAACCAATCAATATCTATGCCAATTTTTTTGAGGGGCAAAAATTAAAAAAAACAGGTTTCAGGTTTATAAAAAGGAGGAAAGTTATCCTATTGATAAAAGAGGTGTTATCATATTGATAAGACTTTATTCTTTGATTGCCCCTTTATTATTTTACTGCTTGTTAATACTCGGATTACCTTTCCCGCTAATCCTGAGCCCGCCAAAACCTTAAGGTAGGACAATCTCACAGCTTATAGTCATTATGCAAAAACCTCACATACTGATTGTTGATGATGAAGAAGCGATAGTTTTTACTCTTTCCAGCATTCTAAAAAATTATCATATAACAGCATGCTCCAGATCATCAGAGGCTCTGAATGCTCTCCGGTCAGGGAATCAATTCGACATCATTCTTATGGATTTCAGGATGCCGGAGATTAACGGGCTTGAACTCCTTTATGAGGCAAAAAAGTATCTCTCCTCCTACAAGGCAGTGCTTATTACGGCATTCTCCACCCGTGAGATTCTGGAAAAGGGAATCAATAATGAACTTTTCCACAAAATAGTCAATAAGCCATTTGATCCTGAGAAACTGCATGAAATGGTTGAGGAAATCTATTCTGCTCTGCAAAAAGAGAGGGCAGACAGGCAGTACTACTCTCTTCTTGAATCTCAGATTGCATCGCTCAGCAACGCTTTCCATCAGAGAAATACCGTATTGATCCACTCCTGTTCTCAGATGCAGAATGTGCTTTCTCTCACCCGCAAATACGCTTCATCAAATGCCAATGTGCTTCTGGAAGGTGAAAGCGGGGTAGGAAAAGAGATAATCGCCAATCTTATTCACCTCCTGAGCAGCAGAGCCGATAAACCGATGATAAAAGTAAACTGCTCCGCCATCCCTGAGCATCTTTTTGAATCAGAGCTCTTCGGGCATAAAAGAGGAGCATTTACAGGAGCATTAATCGATAAACCCGGTAAATTTCAACTGGCTGACGGAGGGACACTGTTTCTGGATGAAATCGGGGAACTTCCTTTAAACCAGCAGGCCAAAATACTGAGGGCCATTGAGGACTTCGAGATTTCGCCTGTTGGTTCCACTGAACCGGAGAGAGTGGATGTACGCATAATCTCTGCTACAAATAAAAACCTGGATTCCCTGATCAAAACCGGCAGATTCAGATCAGATCTGCGGTTCCGGCTCAATATTCTATCCCTCTACATCCCACCACTGAGGGACCGGAGGGAAGATATCCCGATTTTATCGGCTTATTTTCTGTCGGAAATCGCGAACAATGAGGGCCGGATTACAAAACAGATGGACAAAGAGTGTCTGGAGTACCTGTCTTCTCTTGATTATCCGGGAAATGTAAGAGAACTGAAAAGCCTTATATACAAGGCATATCTGCTCACTGATGATTCCATTATCAGGAAATCGGATATTTTAAATATCAGAGCCGGCGCCAAAGAGGAAAACCGGCCTGTATTTAATCAGTCATTTACTCTTTCTGAACTGGAAACACAGTACATTCAATATCAACTGGAGAAAAACAACTACTGCCTGACAGATACAGCTCATGTACTTGGTGTGGAGGTCAGTAATCTGTCCAGGAAATTGAAGAACATGGGAATATCTGTAAAGGAACTGAAAAAAAACCACTTGTTCTCTCCCGGCAACGGGAACAGAGAAGAGTTATTTAACTCATGAGAGACGAATACGATGTAATCATTGCCGGAGCAGGGCCGGCAGGTTCAACCTGTGCAAAAATCCTCTCACAAAATGGAATTTCTCCCCTGCTGATCGAAAAGAAAAACTTTCCCAGGATAAAACCATGCTGCGGCTTTCTCACAAGCAAAGCAGTATCCACCGTTCAGAGGATATTCGGTCCAATACCTGAAAGCATACTGTGTAACAACAGAGAGATAGAATTTCAATGGAGCAGCACAGGCAAGAACTATAACAGTGTCAAAGGATATGATCTATTCCTGAACCTGTATAGAGAAAGATTCGATTCCTGGCTGCTGGAAAAATCCGATGCTGAATTTCTTGGTAATAGTACAGTAGAAACTTTCGATCAGATCGGGGATAAGGTAGCTGTAGATGTCCTGACTGATGGAAAAAAAAGCACCTTCAGATGCAAATACCTTGTCTGCGCAACAGGAGCTAATTCCAGGTTGAGAAAAATTCTGGATAAAAATTATCTGTCTAAAAATGCAGGTGTCGGCATTCAAAAAGTATACAGGGGCCATTTTGAATGTGATAAAAGTATTTACTATGTCAATATCAGCAGGAAATTCACAGATAATGCATTCTCGTTCTTTTACTTTAAAGATGATCTCTTTTTTATCGGCACCGGATGGACTGGAAAATATGACGGATATTTCGAGAGATGGTTTGATTTTTTAAAACAGAGATATGATCCTGAATTGGAATTAATCAGAGATGAAAGGTGCTGCATAGAATATAGAATGGAGCCGGATTGTCTATTCTTTGGTAAAGGGAACGTGATCTATGCCGGAGAGGCGTCCGGGCTTATAGAAAACTGGGGAATCGGAATCACCTCCGCCCTGATCTCAGGAGAAAAGGCAGCATTTTCCATAATTCAGAACAAATCTGATCTTGCCAATACGTACATTTCGAACATTAAACCTGAATTGGATTCACTTCAAAGAAGATGAACGGATTCGAAATTCTCTATACCTTTTTATGCGGTGTCTACATATCTCTGGCTATTCACCATTTTTCTGTATACGCCGGTAGAAAAAACGACAGAAATAATCTTTATTACACAATTCTGGTACTATCATGTGCCTACATTACTGTTGTAAAGGGTATACTCCCGGGCACATCTCTTTTCAGCAGTCCCCACTTGAGACATCTGGTAGTTTTCGCCCAGTACACATCCTCATCTTTTGCCATCTGCGCCATGCTCTACTTTATAAATACCGCTCTGGACCTTAAAAAGATCAGAAAGTACGTTTACCTGTATACTGTATCGATGATAATTTTCATCTCGGCTTGCTATATCTGGTACCTGCTGTCAGGTGATGCATATACACCGATCAAAGCAATCGTCATTTTAACCCTTCCTCCGGGTGCAGGGCTGTGGATACTGATGCTTGCAGTGTTTTTCAGTAAAGGACAGGAACATTTACGGGATGGAAACAAAAAGATAATAAGTATCAGCTCAATTGCATACTGTTCTTCCTACATAATATTTCCGATCATGTATCTCAGAGGTTATCCCCTCGCCGAGCAACTGCTAGTGATAACCATAGGCATGATAATCATGGCAATATCCTCATCTCTTGCTCTTATAAAACAATTCAACGATGAACATCATGAACTTATAGCCACTAAAGCTCATCTTGAAGAGAGAGTAGATGCGCGTACCAAAGAGCTGCAGATTGCCATAAAAGAAAAAACAAGCTCCTTTGTAAACCTGGCCCATGAAACAAGGACACCTGCCACACTTATTCAAAACTATCTCGACAAATTCATCTCACGGAACCCCTGCGACAAAGATCTTCTGATAGTAAAAAAGAATGTGAACAAACTGGTCCGGGATATGACCAATTTTCTCGATACGGAAAAGATTGAACAGGGTCGTCTTGTGTATGAAAAGATGCACAGGATTAACTTGACCGATTATATAAATGACACTGCAGACCTGGTGGAACCATCAGCAGCATCCCTTGGAATCCGTCTGGTGAGAAAACTAAGCCCTGGAGTCGAGGTTACCTCCAATGTGTATGCTCTCGATCGGATACTGAACAACCTTCTTGACAATGCCATGAGGTATACACCCGGAGGCGGAGAAATCAGATTGGAGCTTGAGGCGGCAGACAGTACAGATTTTATCAAAATCAAGGTCATAGATACAGGTAATGGAATTCCAAAAGAAATGCAGCAGCATATCTTTGACAAGTATTACCAGATCTCCCATAAAAAAGGGAATACTCAGGGAATGGGTATGGGTCTTTATATTGTCAAAGGCATAGTTGAGGGTATGGGAGGGAAAATTTCCCTTGAAAGTGACGAGAAAGGGACCTGTTTCACTGTAAAAATTCCATCAGGGCCCAACGGGGAATCTCTTTCTCTCTCGGATTTCAAGATCTCCTCCAGTTTTACAATCACTACAGACAATCCTTCTTTTGAAAACACAAACATAGATTGCAATAAGAAAACTGTATTACTTGTCGAAGATAACAGAGAGCTGATCCTCTCCATGAGGGAATCACTTATCCCTGAATACAATGTCCTCTGCGCGTCAAACGGTAAAGATGCGCTTGATCTTCTCGGTAAATTCAACACGGATTTGATTGTTTCTGATGTCATGATGGATACCATGGATGGTTATGAGCTTCTTAAAAGAGTGAGAGAAAATGATCAAATGAAAGGCATACCTTTTATTTTCCTCACCGCAAAATCCGGAATTTCCGAGGAGCTGAAAGGCCTTACAAGCGGGGCTATCGATTATATACCGAAACCATTTACAATGGACCTGCTCACAGCAAGGATCTGCTCTTTACTTGAGTACAATGCCCTGAAAAGTCGGACATTCGAACTGGAAAAATACAGATCTGTCGGGATGTTAACCGCCGGAATCTGCCATGAAATCCTCAATCCCCTCTCCGGAATCAGAGGACCTCTCTATGTAATAGAGAAAAGTACTCAGGAGCTTGTCAATACATCAGACAATACCCTGACAAAAAGCATTGGATTTATCAAAGAAAATGTCTCCCGTATCGAGAGTATAGTGAATACAATGCGTTCTCTTTTCCATGGTGAAAGCTTTTCAGTTGAAACTATAGAGCTTCATTCCTTTCTTGCCCCGATTATTGAAATCTTTAAGAACAAGACAGGTGAAAATATCTCCTATGAATTGAATCTCCCTCCCGGTCTGGAAATAAAAACCAACAAAGGAGCGTTTTCCCGGATTATCATGAATCTCCTTTCCAATGCCGTTGAATCCATAAATGAAACCGGTAAAATTCAGATAGAGATGGACAGTAACGTACTGGTAATAAGAGACTCAGGATGCGGTATTCAGAAAGAGCAGTTATCAAAGATTTTTAATCTTGCTTTTACTACCAAAAAGGAGAGCGGAGGTACGGGCCTCGGCCTCTACCTGGTAAAAGAGCTTGCTGACCGGTTGTCTATTACTATTGAGGTCAGGTCAGAGGTCGGGAGAGGTACTGAGGTGCTTTTGGGGCTGGGGAAGCATTTCAGACATGAGAACAGGCAGAACGAAGGAAAATGAAAATGAAAAAAATACTATGTGCTGGTACATTGATTGCCGATATCATCAGTGAATAAAGAGCGTGTTGCACACTCTTTCAATCCATTTTTCGAATACCTCGATATCCCCTGGTTCATATTTTTTTATGGATTCTGTATGACCAGAGAGTGCTGAAAAATTTGTGTAAACCTCAGAATAGTTGGTGTATGGATTATTTTAACCACTTAACACCAATGGAGGTTTACAGTTATGGCCAGAAAAGAACATGGTAATCCGTTACTGAAACAGCT